>QIMC01000397.1 GCA_003232185.1 Flammeovirgaceae bacterium
ACATAAATAACTATTCCAACAATTATCAGGGAAGTGACCACATCCACCCAATTATAACTATTCTTGTTTGCCTCTTTTTGTTCATCAGTTAATGTGCCAAAAGTTAACCCCTCTACCTGTTGCTCTGTTTGTGCAGGAGTTGCCAGGCTTACTCCTACCAAAATAATAATACTTAACAGAAAGAAATAGGCACCAAAAGTCAGAAAATTCATGGTGGCCAAATCATGTAGCAAGCTACCTTCGGTGAGGCTATCCTTGGTAAGTTCCAGGGTAATTCGTGTAGCTCCAATTACGAAACCGGAAACCAGAGTGACAAAGGCTCCTTGAGAATTGATCCGTTTATAAAATACCCCAATCAAAAATACTGCGGTGATGGGAGGCGCAATGTAGGACTGCACTTTCTGCAGATATTCATACAAAACACCTGAAATATTAGCCATAATGGGAATCCAAAGTACCCCGAGGATTACCACAATGACGGTGGCAATCCGGCCCATTCGAACCAGCGCTTTTTCGGAAGCCTCTGGCTTGAGTTTCTTGTAGATATCTATGGTAAACAAAGTGGAACAGGAATTGAAGACCGAAGCCAACGAGCTCATCAGGGCTGCCAGTAATCCCGCCGCTACCAATCCCCGTAGTCCTGAAGGAAGCAGGTTGCTCATCAACACCGGAAATGCCTGATCAGGGCTGTCCCAGTGTATTTCTCCCCGTTGCTTCAGTACCAAAGCAATTACCCCTGGTATCAGGAACAAAAACACCGGTAACAACTTCAAAAAGCCACCCCAAATAGTTCCTCTCCTACCCTCTTTTAGGTTCTTGGCGGTTAGCGCCCGTTGTACTATGTACTGATCTGTACACCAATACCAAATGCCCACAATGGTACTGGTAATGAATAAACTAGGCCAGGGAAACTCAGGATCTGATGGGGGCCGCCACATATTGAAATATCCAGGGTCGAGTGCAGCTTTCAACTCACCCCATCCACCTACATGGTTCAGTCCTATAAAAGTCAAAGCTCCGGCGCCAAGCACCAAAATGACCGCTTGTATGGTTTCAGTATATACCACTGCACGCATTCCGCCCAATACTGTATATATTCCGGTTAGCACAACTGTGGAAAGGGCCCCTACCCAAAAATTGATCCCTAGCAACGCTGAAACTACAACACCTCCGGCATAAATAGTTACTGAAACCTTGGTAAGAATATATGCTGCAATAGAAAATATTGACAATATCCATCTGGATCTGGAGTCGAATCTTTTTTCCAGAAACTCGGGCATGGTAAAAACACCACTTCTGGCGTAAAACGGGAGAAACACCCATCCCAGCATCACCACCAACCAGGCATGAAGTTCATAGATCAACAATGGCATTCGATCGCTGGCACCGGTACCTGCCAATCCAACCACATGCTCTGACCCGATGTTCGAGGCAAAAATGGAGGCTCCGACCACAAACCAACCAATATTACGACCAGCCAGGAAGTAATCCTCAGTATTTTCATTCTTCTTCAGTATTACCCATATAGCTACTCCAAATAGCACCATGAAATACAGTGCAATAAAGATCCAATCCAATGTGTCTAAACTTTTCATTGATAGTCTAAATTATTTATTAAAGATTATTCTGAAACAGTTGATAATAGGCCTCATTCATATGAACCTTTTGCTTAAAGTCTCTAATATTAGTTTCCTCATCTATTACTAAAAGTTCAATTTCAGCTATTTCGGCTAAATCCTCAATCATTCCAATGTTGATGGCCTTGCTAAAAA
Organism: Flammeovirgaceae bacterium; assembly: GCA_003232185.1. GTDB lineage: Bacteria > Bacteroidota > Bacteroidia > Cytophagales > Cyclobacteriaceae > SZUA-3. The sequence continues at coordinate 1,773 of QIMC01000397.1, forward strand.
CAGTATGGTGGGCGCCACCTGCCAACAGCCATGAATGTGCAGATATTTCCAGGTTTGGCTTAGGCTCCCAAAGCACTCTGGCTACGGGCAAATTCGGAAGGGCCTCTTGTGGGTTGACCACCTGAACTTTATTGGCCACCAACCTGAAACGATTGCCCAGATCAACCAGCGATAGATTTATGGCCGGACCAGAATTAACCTCAAAAATTAATCTGGCCGGTGCATTCTTACCACCTATGGAAAGGGGATGCACTTCACATTTTGGTTTGCCACCGGCTATTGAGGGACAGATTTCCAACATATGTGCCCCGAGCACCTGAGAATGATCATCCTGAAAATGGTAAGTATAATCTTCCATGAAAGAAGAACCGCCACTTAATCCTTGATCCATTACTTTAATAGCTCTTAGCAAAGCAGCTGCTTTCCAGTCACCTTCTGCTCCAAATCCGAAACCATCAGACATCAATCGCTGAACTGGTATCCCGGGTAATTGGTCCAAGCCATGGAGCACTTCAAAGGTATTGGTGAAAGCCTTGAATCCTCCATCGGACATAAACGCTCGAAGCCCTAACTCAATTCTCGCAGCTTCTGTTAAAGAAGCCCCGGTAAGAACCTCATCACTGAGTACATATTGCTCAGCATACTGTTCAATAAGTTCTTTTACCGGTAAAGCACCTACATGATCAATAAACCTGGTTAAATCTCCTACGCCATAACCATTAACTGAAAAACCGAATTTTATTTCTGCTGCAACCTTATCGCCTTCAGTTACCGCTACATCTCGCATGTTGTCTCCAATTCTGGCCACTTTTAATCCCTGTAGGCTATGCCACCCCAAAGCAGCCCGCATCCAATTATTCATTTGCTCAACCACCGGATTGCTTTTCCAGTAACCCACTATTATCTTGTGGTTTTTACGCATTCGACTGAGCAAATGTCCAAACTCGCGATCACCATGAGCTGATTGATTTAGATTCATATAATCCATATCAATCTCACCCCAGGGAATCTGTTTGTGGTATTGCGTATGCAAATGCGCCAAAGGTTTGAATAGTATATTGAGGCCTTTGATCCACATTTTTGCAGGTGAAAATGTATGCATCCAGGTCACTACGCCAATACAGAATGGATCATTATTGGCTTTACTGAAAATATCGAATATCTCCTCAGCATTGGTTACCACTTTTTTGAACTTCAGCTTAATGGGAATTCCAGCATCGTTGTCCAGGGTTTCCGTCATTTTTATAGCGTTTTCGGCTACTTTTTTCAAAGTTTCGCGGCCATACAAGTGCTGACTACCTGCTATAAACCAAATTTCTTTGCTGTCAGAGATTTTCATTTTTGTCCGTAATAAGCGTTTTCACCATGTTTTCGCTGATAATGTTTATCAATCAGGGTTTGCTTTAGACGAACAGCATTGGGATCGATTTGAAGTGTGAGATATGCCATCTTGGCCAGTTCTTCCAATATTTTGCTATTATATACCGCTTTTTCGGCATCACGCCCCCAGGTAAATGGCCCATGGCTTCCCACCAGTATCATTTCTATTTCATCGGGGTCAAAGCCTCGATCCTTAAGGCAATCTACGATCTGCATCCCCGTATTGAGCTCATAATCTCCTTTAATCAAGTCATCGCTCATGGGTTTAGCACAAGGAACATCAACTGTTAGGTGGTCAGCGTGGGTGGTACCGAATATCGGAATGTCTTTTTGTGCCTGGGACCAGGCAACAGAATAAGTAGCATGTGTATGTGCAATCGAGCCAACATTTGGCCAGCTGCGGTATAAATATGCATGAGTTTTGGTATCTGAAGATGGCTTTAGTGTTCCTTCGACTGGACTACAATCAAGATCCAGCACCACGATATCATTGGCTGTTAACTGCTCGTATGGCATACCACTGGGCTTAATGGCAAATACTTTGGATTCACGATCGACAATACTGACATTGCCAAAAGTATAAGTGACTAATGCTAATTCTGGCAACTTCATGTTGGCCTCATAACACAGCTCTTTTAGATATTGGAATTTCGACATAACCTATTCTGTTGAGGTACTCTTTTCAATGAAGCTTCCCAAAACACTATATTTTTCATACAAATTTTGATAGGTCTCAGACATTTTTGGATCTGGAAAATATGTAGTTATCAACCCATTGCCCATAGCTTTAATCGCGTCCTGAACGGAATCATGTATTCCAGCTGCCACTGAAGCATACATGGCTGCACCCAAAGCCGGAGCCTGAGCTGAATCGGCAATTTTTATGGGCATATTCAATATGTTCGCCAGTGTCTGCATTACGAACGGTGATTTTATGGCCACTCCGCCAATGCCTACTACTGATTTAATTTTTATACCCTCCTCCTCAAATCGTTCTACAATTTTTCTGGACCCAAAACAAATTGCTTCAACTAAAGATCTGAATATATGATGGGCACCGGTGCCTAAATTCAGGTTGACTATGGCCCCTTTTAGTGATTGATTGGCGTCAGGAGTTCGCCGTCCGTTTATCCAGTCAAGGGCCACGATAGTACTCTTTTCCGGTGGGATCTGTTCTGCCTGTTGAGAAAGCAAAACCATCATTTCTTGCTTTAGCTTCTCAATTTGCTCAGAGGACAAATCAAGTGCAGATAAATTATCCAGTGGCCATGCAATTAAATCTCTAAACCAGGCCAACAAATCACCAAAAGCAGATTGTCCCGCTTCCAGACCGATCATTCCCGGGATTACTGAGCCATTGACCTGCCCACATATACCCCGGACTGCAGTATTACCCAGCGACTCCTGAGATGATACAATAATATCGCAAGTTGAAGTCCCCATTACTCTTACCAAGGTGAACTCCTCCACTTCTGCACCCACAGCACCGGCATGTGCATCAAAAGTACCCACACTCACTACCACATCTGATGATAAACCAAGTTTTTCTGCCCATTGGTTGCAAAGCTTTCCAGCCACCTGATTACTGGTATAAGTCTTTGTGTAAAGATTTGCCTTAAGCTTCGCTAAATAAGGATCCAATTGCGTTAGAAACTCATCGTCTGGCAACCCACCCCAACTTTGATGCCACATGGCTTTGTGACCAGCAGCACATCGGCTTCTCTTAAATTTTTTAAGATCGTTGGCTCCCACCAGATCAAAAGTAGTATGATCGCAATGCTCCATCCACGAGTATGCTGCTTTTCTGACCTCTTGATCACTCCTAATAACGTGTAAAATTTTTGCCCAAAACCATTCCGAGGAATAAATGCCTCCTTCGTATCTGGTAAAATCCTCACCACCCCAGGTTCTGGATAGGTTGTTGATCTCTTCAGCCTCCTTTATGGCGGTATGGTCCTTCCAAAGCAACATCATGGCATTGGGGTTTGAATCAAACCCTGGCAGCATTGCCAGGGGGGTTCCCTCGGAGTTTACAGGCATGGGAGATGATCCAGTAGTATCAACACATATACCTTTGATATTCAAGTGATTAATATTTGAATCATCAACCAACAATTTAATAGCCTTTTCCATACCCTCTCTATGATCCAATGGATGCTGGCGAAATTGGTTAATGGTAGGATCGCAATACAATCCCTGCTTCCACCTGCTGTACCACTGTACTTGCTCTCCAAATACCTTTCCGGTATCAGCATTGATCAATACTGCACGAACAGAGTCGGTACCAAAATCCAGGCCTATTACAAAATTTTCATTATTCATGGTCGTATCTTACCGCTAAGTAAAGGCTTTTTTTATACTTGTAGAGACAACCACTAAATATTACTGTGTTGCCTTAAGGCCTGATTACTGTTCCATCCATTTTTCTTAACTGGGTCCAGTTGTTCAGTTGTACTTCCTGTATGGGGAATTTTGCAGCTACCTCCTCGTTGATATCCACACCAAGTCCAGGCACTTCATTAACATACATGTAACCGTTTTCAACATAAGGAGACCCTGGAAAAATTTCCTTGATGCGATCACTAAAATTAACCGCTTCCTGGATCCCAAAATTCCATACGGCAAAATCAATATGAGCATTGGCCGAATGTCCTACTGGCGATACATCACCAGGTCCATGCCAGGCTGTACGAATATTAAAGGCCTCACCAAGACGGGCCACTTTCATGGCTGGAGTAATTCCGCCAATTTGGGAAATATGGATTCTTATAAAATCAAACAACTGATCCTTCATGGGATCTATCCACTCGTGTCACCCATAGCAATCGGAACAGTGGTTTGCTGCCTAAGTAATTTGAAGTATCGGTTATTTTCTGGTGAAAAAGGATCCTCTATGAAAAACGGACGATATTCTTCAAGTTTCTTTATAAGATTTATCGCTTCAAGTGGTTGAATTCGTTCATGAATATCATGTAGCAATTCCACTTTCTCCCCACATACTTCTCTCACTTTAGCAAACATGTCGACTACACTTTTTGTATATACTACTGAATCCATGTAGTTATCGTTTGGCATACCGAAGCCTGCTTGCTTGAAATCCGGGTCTTTCACGGTAGGGGTATCACCATATCCTCCTAAAAGTTGTGTGGCTCCATAGCCTCCCATCTGAATTCTTACATGTCGAAAACCTTTATCGATAAATCCCTTGGCACTTTCTGCAACTTGTTCCGGGCTGTTGCCACTGGCATGTGTATAGCAATCAACCCCAAAGCGACACTTGCCTCCTAATAGTTGATAAACTGGCATATTGGCACGTTTCCCCTTGATATCCCAGAGTGCCTGATCCAAACCACTCAAAGCATTATTCAAAACAGGACCATTTCGCCAGTAGGAACTTTGATATACGGATTGCCACATATCCTCAATATTGTCTACATCCCTGCCCTTACACAGATCGTTTAAATATTTATCAATAGCTGCCACCACCGCGTGGGCACGCTGCCGAAAGGTAGCACAACCAAGTCCGTATAAGCCGGGTTCACTGGTTTCAACTTTCACCACAATCAGCTCAATTCCGTGGGGGCTGGTGGCAATGGCTTTTACATTGGTGATTTTTAATGGGGGAAGCCCCTTGGTGGCTCGGTCATAGATATTGGCAGAAGCCTGTTCTGGAATACTCAGCATACCAAGTCCCCCGGCCAAACTTCCCAACCCTATACTTTTTAGAACCGATCGGCGATTTTTGTTTTTTATGTTCATGGTATTTTAATTAGAAATTAGAAATTAGGAATGAGAAATTAGGAATTAGCAATGAGATTCCGTTAGATATTATTAAAAAATTCCTGAATCATTTTTAAAATTCACACTTGTCCCTTGTCTTATTAACCAAATACTTTCATCTTCGCCATTTAAGCAATTCATCGCACGCTGAAATCATATTGCTAATGAATAGATGTTACAATTTTTCCGCAGGACCGGCTAATCTCCCACTGGAGGTGCTGGAGCAGGCACAAGCCGACTTAGTAGACTACCAGGAAACTGGTATGTCTGTGATGGAGATGAGTCATCGGGGGAAAACCTATATGGCTATACATCAAAAGGCAGAAAAAGATTTGCGCCTTTTAATGGACATTTCAGAAAACTATAAAGTTTTATTTTTGCAAGGAGGAGCATCCACTCAGTTTGCAGCCGTCCCTATGAATTTATTTAGCTCCAACCGTTCAGCTGATTACGTAAAAACTGGGGCCTGGTCTAAGAAAGCCATTGCCGAAGCCAAACGTTATGGAACAGTTCGGGTGATTGCCAGTTCAGAAGATAAAAATTTTAATTACATTCCCTCCATTTCTGCAGATCAGTATTCTGCAAATGCGGACTATCTTCACATAACCAGCAATAACACCATCTATGGCACCTGCTTTGCAAATTTACCAACTGGGGAGGTCACCTTGGTTTGCGACATGTCCTCCGACATCCTATCAAAAAGCTATGATGTGAATAAATTCGGGCTGATCTATGCCGGATCACAAAAAAATATTGGCCCATCTGGTCTCACCATAGTTATTGTTAGAGAGGATCTCCTGGGAAGGGCAATGGACATCACTCCTACCATGTTGGACTACCAGACTCATGCAAATAGTGGATCCATGTTTAACACGCCCCCATGTTTCTCCATTTATATGGCAGGATTGGTATTTGAACGGATGCTTAGCAATGGAGGTATAAAATCAATGGAAGCCAGGAACAAAGAAAAGGCCCAACTACTCTACGATTTTCTGGATCAGTCAAACCTATTCAGTGCTACCGTAGAGGGAAGTTCCCGATCAATAATGAATATACCGTTTGTTACCGGCCGTCAGGACCTGGATGAACAATTTATTTCTGAAGCAGAGTTAAATAATCTAAAAACTTTAAAAGGCCATCGTTCTGTTGGCGGTATGCGTGCAAGTATCTATAATGCATTTCCAAAGAAAGGTGTAGAGACGCTTATTGATTTTATGAGCGAATTCGAAAACTCAAATGTATAGGTATGGTATTTAAAATTCAGACATACAATAAAATTGCCTCAGATGGCCTTAAGCGATTTCCGGAGCAATCTTATGAAGTTGGAACTGAGATAGCTGATCCAAATGCGGTAATATTAAGAAGTTTTTCTTTAAAGGATAATGAAATACCCAAAAGCGTATTGGCCATCGCACGGGCTGGCGCTGGAGTTAATAATATTCCAGTAGAAGATTGTACCAAATCCGGAGTAGTGGTTTTCAATACCCCGGGAGCAAATGCAAATGCTGTGAAGGAGCTGGTAATAGCCGG
>QIMC01000372.1 GCA_003232185.1 Flammeovirgaceae bacterium
GGGCTTATCTGAAATATGCCAAAACTAAGTGATACTGTGATGAGTAACTTGATCATAATTATAAACATTAAAGGAACATTGTGGGCTATTATTATGCTAAATTAAACTGGATGTTCAGTCCAGATCACACACATTTTGTATTATAGATCTTTTCGTGGGCAGCCCGTTAACCAGAAATATGACGTTGTCACATATTTTCTCACCCATTACCGCCGTATATCTTACAATATCAGTAAACATAATGGCTACAAGTTGGTGGGATCGGGGCATGGAAAAATTGAATTAGAAATTACGAAATTCAATTTACGAAAATAGCACGAGGAACAAATTTGTATTAGGTAATTTGTCGTTATTGATATGAGCGTGACCGGCCGCTTTGCGTCGAAATATTAAAATAAATTCAACTTAATACCCCGCATGCTCTGCGTCGAGGTAGTTTATTTTCGTTTGCTCAAACAAAAAGGGTCATCGGCTATTGCCGATGACCCTTCTACTTCGCTGTCGGGATGACTGGATTTGAACCAGCGGCCCCCACGTCCCTAACGTGGTGCGCTAACCGGGCTGCGCCACATCCCGAAATTGAGTTTGAGTGTGGGTGTGGGTTTGGGGTTTGGGGTTTGGTTTGAAGCCACAGCTTACAACTATACTCTCAAATTGGACACAATGTTACGCAATTTTAAATGCACCCCCATATTGGGGATTGGCTTAGTATAGCCTAATTTGGCGACTCTCAACCCGGAGGATTTGATCTTTCAAGTAATTAGTTAAATAATTAGATGATAAAACCAGCACCTGATATGTTGATTAAGTCAATTACCGTTTTAACATTCATCCTGGCTGGGTTCCTTTGCGGACTAAAGGCTTCAGGACAAGAGATATCCATAAGGGAAGAGCATAGAACTATTAAAACCTATCCTTTTTCCGATCCTAATCCCATTCCATCTTTGGGAATTAATGCGAAAGTTGCTCCCTTCTACCCATATTTTATTTTTGATGGATATACCAATGAGGCTATTGATAAACCATGGAAAGTGGTTACCCTGGAGAATGAATTTATTGAGGTAACTGTGCTTCCTGAACAGGGTGGAAAAGTAATGGGCGCTATAGAAAAATCTACCGGCGAAGAGTTCGTCTATCTTAATGATGTTCAAAAATTTAGAGCTATCGGCATCCGCGGGCCTTGGACCAGTGGAGGAATTGAGCATAACTTTGGTTTAGACCTTGGTCACGCGCCCTGGACAGCAACAGAAGTGGACTATATATTGAAAGAAAATGCAGATGGCAGTGTGAGTTGTGTGGTGGGTGGGTTGGACCTGGCTTCACGTACCCAGTGGCGGGTCGACATCCGCCTGCCCAATGATAAAGCCTACTTCGAAACCAATAGTATGTGGTATAACCCCACACCATTCCATGAGGCTTATTTATCATGGGAAAATGCCGCCTTTAAAGCAACTGATGACTTGCAATTCTATTTCCCGGGAACTCACTATATAGGTCATGGAGGAGAAGTACACCCATGGCCCATAAATAAGGAGGGTCGGAACTTATCAATATATAAGGAAAATAACTTTGGCAGTAGTAAGTCCTATCATGTATTTGGTCTCTTTCCAAATTGGTATGGAGGATATTTTCATAATTCCGACTTCGGGTATGGTCACTGGGCTCCGTACGATGATGCTCCAGGTAAGAAAATATGGATATGGTCATTAGCCAGATCTGGAGCTATTTGGGAAAATCTATTGACTGATACCCATGGCCAGTATATCGAAGCGCAATCAGGAGTAAAATTAAATCAGGCTTCTCCGGAAAGTGGTTTTAATACCCCCTTTAATCAATTATACATGCGGCCTTTTTACACTGAAACCAAATCCGAATATTGGTTTCCCGTTAAAGAGACGGCCGGAATGGTAGATGCTTCACCTACGGGAACACTCAACCTTGTTACATCAAATGATAGTTTGCATATATCTTTTTGCCCCAATATCCCAATTAAGGATAGCTTGACTGTGAGCAGTGGAGGAACCACTGTTTTAGCAGATTTCCTTCAGTTAAAGCCCATGCAGGTTTACCATAAAAGTATTTTTCTGGCTGATGCGGGTGGTGAAATTTTAAAAGTAAACATCGGTCAACATCTGTTGAGTTATACTTCTGATGTTGAAGAAAATAGAATTTCCAGACCGCTTACCACCCCGGCTGGTCAGGATTTTAATTCTGCCGAGCATCTTTTCAGAGTTGCAGATGATCTGAATGCCATGAGGGATTACCAGAAGGCATTGGAGACGTATCTTGAATGCCTGGCAAAGGAGCCAACTCATAGCAGAGCGCTATCGAAAGTGGCTGAATTGTATTACCGTAAAGGGCAATATGAAAAAGCCCTAAGTTATGCCCGAAAAGTATTGGAGAATAACACCTATGATGGAGGCGGTAATTTCATATACGGGGTAATTCAAAAAGCTCTGGGAAACCAAATCGATGCAATCGAAGCCTTTAGTATAGCAGTAAGGACAATGGAATACCGGTCCGCCGCTTATGTGCAAATTGCAGGATTGTACTTACATAAATTTGATTTTCGCAAAGCCAAAGCATATGCGGAGAAGTCATTGGACTACAACAGGTACAACATCACAGCACATGAATTGTTAGTAACCTCACTACGAAAATTGCAACTAGCGGATGAAGCTCGAAATTCCATTGATGCGCTATTGGAAATAGATGCTCTAAATCACTATGCCCGGTTTGAGCAGTACTTACTAAGCCCCACACCGGAGTTATTATCAGCGTTTACCTCTGTTATAACCAATGAATTGCCATTTGAGACTTACCTGGAGCTTGCTATCGCATACGCAAATCATGGGCTTAAGGATGAAGCCATACAAGTATTGGAGCAATCACCTGAGTATCCTACAGTAAAATACTGGCTGGCATATCTTAATAGAGGTGAATCAAGGGGTAAAAGTATTGAATATCTGAAACAGGCCAAAGAATTGTCGCCTTTGCTGGTATTCCCATTTAGGCCAGAGACTATTCCGGTACTCATTTGGGCGCGGGAACAAGATACCTCCTGGAAAACCAACTATTATCTTGGGTTGATCTATTGGAAATTAAATCGCACCAAAAGCGCCATGCAGGAATTTGAGAATTGTGCTGATTCCCCTGATTTTGCACCATTCTATATATCAAGAGGTCTTCTATCTCAAAACCGCAAATCTGAAGATGCAGCAGCCCACAATGACTTTGAAAGGGCCCTTGAACTGGACCCTGAAGAGTGGCGAACCTGGTACTATCTGGTTGATTATTATCAAAAGAACAGATCTATTGATCAGATGCTGGAATATTCTGAACAGATGTACCGCATTTTCCCGGACAACCCCGGGGTTGGCATAGCACATGCTCGGTCTATGTTAATATCAAAGAATAATAGAGAGTGCCTGAAAGTACTGGCAAGTGTAGCTGTGCTTCCCTCAGAATTTGCCAATGCCGGACAGGGTGTTTATGAGCGGGCTCATCTCAGAATAGCCCTGGACCTGATGGAGCAGAAGAAATACCAGAAGGCCATAGCACAGTTGAATAGATCAAGAGAATGGCCTGAAAATCTTGGCAGGGGAAAGCCCTATGAACCAGACAACAGATTACAGGACTTTATTGCGGCTGATTGTGAGGTGCACCTTGGGAACCAGGATATAGCCGACAATTATTATCAGCAGATAATCGATTACTCGCGTAAGCACTGGAACACCGCTAGAGATCCTTATAACTACTATTTTGCACCTGCTCTTCTCAATACAGAAAACAAGCCGCAAGAGGCAGCCGCTGCCCTTGAAAAATGGGAGACAGAACAGGACTATTTAAGGGACTGGAGGATATCCTCAGGGTCTTCATCACCAGGAGTCCAATGGGTTTTAGCTAAACTCAATGTTGAAGGCCAAAAAGTAAAGGGGCTTGAAGATGAAGTTTTGGAACATCTGCCAGACAGTAAGTTTGCAATTTTTATCAGGGCGATTAATCATATTGAAAAATAACAATACATGAGAAAGTATTGGTATTTTGTACTATCGTTTTATTCAGTTTTTTCTTCCTTAAACAGCAATTCACAGGCACACATTATTTCATTTGAACAGGAAAGTAACCTGGCAAATGTAGCGGTTACCGAAGGCGTGGACATTTCACGTTCCACAGATTTTCCGGCACTGGGCGCTTATTCCTGTAAAGCTGTTTTTCCTGATGATGGAGGAACTGTTTACCTAAATAACATAAATACATCCTCAAGAAGAAATGTCGAGATCATCGGATTGAACTATAATGAAGTACTGCTGTATTTTATCTGGACCAACCAGGTTGCCCATATTAGTTTGATTGTAGAGGATTCCTTAAGCCAATCTTTTTCCAGGCAATACACACTTAAGCAAGGAGCCAATCACCTTCAGTTACCTTTTTCTGAAGCGGAAAAGTTTGACGTGAAACGAATAAAATCCATAGGCCTGCGCACTGAGCATGCCAACATACTTTATCTCGATTATATCACTTTTGATCAATACCAACCGGTTTTGAACAAACTTGGGCGCTGGGAAGTTGAATATTCCACCGATATTCAGACCCCACATTTCCCATGGGGTGCGGATTTAGCTAGTGGACCGATCAAATCGTATTCTATTTCTCCAATTTTTGACGGGAGGGGTATCGTTGAATTGGCGGAAAGGCTTGATTTAGATATGGAAGTCACCACTATTGGAAGGAACTATGGAGCAGAGAAATATGGATTCGGAGATTTTTACATGCGCCGTAGTACAGGATTTGAAAGGGACAGCACTACTTATAATCTGGCACATAAGTATATCGCTGAAGACATGCTTTTTGACCCCGAATATGATGTCATTATCTGGCCGGGATTACACAAATGGGAAAGTTATGCCTCGCCGATACGAAAGGCGATTATGGAAAGAGTAGAAAAAGGCACAGGTCTGGTTCTTCTGTATCCTGTAGGTGGAAATAATTCTGATCTTTGGGATATTTCCCCATTGAAGAGTGCAGATGCATATGATGCACAGAAAAAAATCAAAGATGCTGAAATTTCTACCATACCTAATGAACTCGATAAATCTAAATGGGAGCCAACGGAAACACATTATATTACCAGAGGTATAGCCTTTGAGGGGACCAGATCATTTGAAACTGTATTAAACTCCGGAAATGTTATTACAAATCTCGCCAAATCGGAATTCTTGCTTCATGTCGATGGCAATCAGGTAGATCATAAAGTAGCGAATATTTTCTTTTTGCAACCCAGGATATGGGATGACTATGACGTCACCATGTATCATTTTGGCCCAAATCCTGTACCTGGCCCTTGGAAGCTGTTGATCAAAACTGAGGGCACTCAATGTGACAACCTTGGCCGCTTATACACTTGCAAACAGTAAACATGCCAACTACAAGGTGCAGGCTCAAACCAGGATAAAGGGGGTTGAGTCCCCCGATAGCGGGCCGGATCGGAAATACTACGAAGATATGAAACTTAAATATCTGGAAACAAATGATAAGCACCTGTTGAAAAGAAAATACGGGCTGAAAGATCCTGTCTATTTAGATTCACTTCGCAATCACCTGACCACAATGGTCGAGCAATGGAAGAAATTTTCCCCTTCGGCCTACTACATTTATGAGGAACCCTCCATTACCAGATATGACGATGCCCTGGATCTTTGTTTCAGAGAAAGCACCTTGGACGCTATGCGCGAATGGTTGAAAGAAGAGTATGTTTCCTTGGCAGCGATGAATGATCAATGGGATACGGATTTCACACAATGGCAGGAGGTGGTTCCTGATGATACGTGCGAGGCCAGGGAAAGAGGCAATTATTCTTCGTGGGCGGACCACCGTACTTTTATGGAAATATGCTGGGCTGATCAATTCAAATTTGTTCAGGATATAGTGAACGAAGTTGATCCTGGGGGACTTGTCCAGCTTTCCGGTACCCAGGCAGCCAGCTCTCACAATGGTTATGATTATAGCCGGCTCAATAAGTATGTTGGGCAGATGAACCCCTATGATATTGACAATCAACTTGAATACCACCACAATTTTAATCCTGATCTCATATTATCAGGACAAGCCGGATATGGTGCCTTGGGCAAGGGAGTGCTTTATGATTACTATAACCACCTGTTTTTGAAGGAAACCGGGGGGTCATACGTCTTTTGGCAGGTATCCTGTCTAAATCCGGACCTAAGAATGTGCCAAAGCGGGGTGGATTTGAAAGAGGGATTTGATGAGATACTGAAAAGAGGAATTGGAAGGCTTATCGGTTCGTATGAGCCTGATAATGAACTGAAAATAGCTATCCACTTTTCCTATCCCAGTGTCCATGCGGCATGGATTACCGATGGGATAATAGTTCCTGAAACCAGCGATAATAACAGCGAAACCTTAAAACAATTTAATAATAACCGGGATGGATGGGTGAAAATTTTACACGATGGAGGGTTTGGGTTTGATTTTATTTCGTACAGTGGCATCGAAGAGGGCAAGTTACAATCTGATGGCTATAA
>QIMC01000243.1 GCA_003232185.1 Flammeovirgaceae bacterium
AAAAGGATCTGCATTGGTAATGCCATTGCTGCGGGATTGACGGAAGACAAGTATCCGGAATTCTGGATACGTCCGGAGGATACGCCTTCATTGTTCAATGATCCTGAATTAACCCGCGAATTAGCGGAAATGCTTAAAAAGCACCTTGGAGAAGAGCAGGTAGTGGAGGTAAAGCCGGTGATGGCCGGTGAAGACTTTTCGGAATTCGGGCGAGTAGAGCCAAAAATTCCCATATCCCTATTTTGGCTGGGAGCTGTTGCCCCCGAAAGAATCAAGGCCGCAGCAGCTAGCGAGATAGAGTTGCCTTCCTTACATTCTTCGAAATTTGCACCGGTAGCTGAGCCGGCCATTGAAACCGGAATTAAGGCAATGAGTGCGGCGGTGTTACATTTGTTAGGGAAATAATAATGGACGAGGGTCGAATTACGAGGGACGAAGGACTAGGGACGAAGGACTAGGGACGAGGGTGTTAGGGTGATAAGGGTCCGAAGGACGAGGGACGAGGGTGTTAGGGACGAAGGACGAGGGGCGAGGGTGTTAGGGACGAAGGACTAGGGACGAGGGTGTTAGGGACGAGGGGAATGTCGAACTCCGAATTTCGCATTTGACTGACTTAAAAGATCAACATCCTGTAGCAGGAATCTAGTATTTAGTTTTTATCATCAGTAAACTCATTGTACCAATGTGACCCGTCACAAAATGGCTTGTTTTTAGACCCTCCGCAGCGGCACATGGTAAAATGTTCTTTGGAAACACCTTCAGCGCTTTCGGTATTTTCAAGACTTGGGCTACCCGAAACAACATATGGGCCATTTGGTGCTATAAATATGCTTGGTTCTCCATCATTGTCCCTCTGCTCCGTACCATCGACTGTGTAACTCAACGCACCAGATGGGCATTTTTTAATGGTTTCAATTATTTCACTCACATTGGCTGAATCAGGATAAATCCATGGCTCTTCCCTCAAATGAAATACTGCAGCCAAGCCATCCGTACACCGGCCAGCATGTGCACATATTCCTCTATTGTCATGAATGGTGATTTTTTGTCCGACATAATTGTCACGCTGATCTTTCACTCTCTCATCCAACTTGGCGGATGAAAATCCGTTTTTTGCATGTGTCCCATCACAAAAAGGTTTGTTTTTTGATCCACCGCAACGGCACAATGCTATGGTTTCCTTGGTATTTACTGGTCCCTTTCTATTTGCAAAATTCTTGAGGTATTTTACTAAGTATGGGCCGTTTTCGGCAGGTGTGATTGTTGGTTTATAGTCGTTGTTCATGTCAATTGTGTTTAGCAGGTATCAGTTAAATTACTCCCGTCTTTATGAAGTTACAAATCTTGATGTTTATCACGGCTGGCCACTTCATTTTGATTTTGTTGATTTATAACTCATTCCATAAGTTAAGCATTTTCTATTTGCTCACAATATCCTGGGATCTTCATTTGTTATTCAATTTTTCTTAATTTCAGGGTCAACAAAAGACCCGAAACATGCGTTCCCTTGCTTTAATTACTTTACTAGCTATCTTCGGTTGTAGTGACGCTAACCGCAATAGCTCTTTACCCACCTCCACCACTGATGAAGATCTGATGACCACGCCAGTAAAAGACATCCACAGTTTTGCTGAGCCCAGCCAAGCTATTATGCAACACCTGGTCTGGCAAGCAGAAGTTGATTTCGATAGTTCACTAATTACCGCCAAGGCTTCTATCAGGATCTCCAGGGATCCTAAAGCCGAAAGTGTGATTCTGGATACCAAAAACTTAATAATTGACAGTGTGAAAACCGGACCTCCTGGCCAGGAGTCTCCTTGCGAATTCACTTTGGGCGAACCTGATAACCTTCTGGGAAGTGCTTTGAAAATATCCCTGTCCCCAAATACCGAATGGGTACATATCTACTATCGTACCACCGAAGAGGCAGAAGCTCTTCAATGGTTGAGCCCTCAACAAACTTCTGGGAAGCAGCAACCCTTCTTATTTACCCAATCACAGGCAATTTTGGCCAGAACCTGGATCCCATTGCAGGACAGTCCTGGCATCAGGTTTACCTATGATGCCACGGTAAAGGTGCCTGAGCAATTACTCGCTTTAATGAGTGCCGAAAACCCTCAAGAAAAAAATGGGCTGGGGGTTTATCAGTTCAAAATGGAACAACCCATACCAGCTTATTTGATGGCTCTTGCAGTAGGTGATCTTCAATTTACCTCCTTAGGCCCCAGATCTGGGGTTTATGCTGAGCCTAACCTAATTGATAAAGCCGCTTACGAATTCGACGAGATTGAAAAAATGATTTCCATAGCGGAAGAGCTCTATGGACCCTATGGCTGGAGTCGATATGATTTGATCGTTTTACCACCAAGTTTTCCTTTTGGCGGTATGGAGAACCCCCGACTTACTTTCGCAACTCCGACCATTCTGGCCGGTGATCGTTCACTTACCTCATTAGTGGCCCATGAATTGGCACACAGCTGGTCGGGAAATCTAGTCACTAATGCTACTTGGGACGACTTCTGGCTAAATGAAGGATTTACTGTCTATTTCGAAAATAGAATTATGGAAGCCTTGAACGGAAGAGATTATTCTGAAATGCTGGCCTTACTTTCCTTGCAGGGACTGAGAGCAGAGGTTGCTGAAATGATGGAAACTAATAAAGCTGGAGATACACATCTAAAATTGAATTTAAAAAATAGAAACCCAGATGATGGAATGACAGCCATTGCCTATGATAAAGGTTATTTCTTTTTGCGATGGCTGGAAGAGCGGTCAGGAAGATCTGTTTGGGATCGATTTCTGGTGAATTATTTTAAGGAAAATGAATTTCAAAGCATGACCACTGAGCAATTCTTGCATTACCTTCAAAAGAACCTTATTGAGAAGCAGCACATTAATATTTATCAGGACGAACTGGAAGAGTGGGTTTATCAAAGCGGATTACCCGATAATCTGCCGGAGCCGGTATCCACCAAATTCGAGCTGGTCGATGCAGCTTTAATCAGTTGGATTGACAATGACAGCTTGCCCGCATCCGATCAATGGAGCACCCATGAATGGCTTCATTTTATCAGAAATTTACCGGAGGATCTGGATAGCAACTCTGTGAAGGCACAGGATGTAAATTATAACTTTACCCAAAGCGGAAATGCCGAAATACAGGCGGCCTGGTTTGAAAAAGCAATTGCCTATCAATATCAACCGGCATATCCCGCAATGGCTGACTTTCTTATACACGTGGGACGACGAAAGTTTCTTACTCCCTTGTATAAGGCCTTGTCACAAACTGAATCCGGGAAAGAGTTTGCACTTCAAGTTTATCAGGATGCCCGCCCAAATTATCATTTTGTTTCGGCCAATAGTATTGATGCTATACTGGGAGTATCGAATACTGATTAACCTGGATTTGTCCCGCTATTTATTTTTTTTCTTATATAGATTATCTGTCCGGTATGATAAGCATTGTGCGATGGAGTTTTAGCTTATGCTTAAGCTTTTCTTCACTAAGTGATCTTGTGGACACTACAACTTAGTGAGAGTTGGTTTCAATCATATCAAGTGTGAATTTTAAGACTGCATCATCGGTCTCATTCTTAGTTCCTATAATGTAATCAGGTATTACTCCTTTTCCTGTATCTTCTCCACTTGGCCTTATAAACTTTTTGTAAGAAATTCTTCCTGAAATTTTAGAAAAAGGTAATGAAAATTCAAATCCCTCTCCAAAGCTTGTCGCTAATCCTCCTGTTTCTTTCCCGATTACGGTCGCCAGTTCATAATCTTTAATAATGGACGAAAAATCTACCGCACTGGAAAAAGTACTGCTACTTATAAGCAAATAAATATTTCCCTTAAAAATGAAAGGATTGCTTGGAAATGGATGCTCGGGTTTCCCTTCAAAAACTAAAAGAGTATCTCTTTGGTATTTTTTGTATTGATCAAGATTTGTCCTTAAAGGACTACTGACTTTTGTTAGTACTTTTGAAAAGGCAACAAATTTTTCCTGATTAATCATTAGGTTGAAATCCATAAGGCCAGTTTCTTCGTTCAAAATTGAAAAAGAATATGGCCTGCCTGCATTCTGTTTTGCGTTTTGAAGGGTGGGATAAGTAATTCCAGAAAGTCTAAAGCTCGTTACGTCTTGACCTGGACTTTTAACGGCTATATCAAAATAACCTGTTTTATTATAGAATAAATAATGATACAAGAAAAAATAATATGCCAATGATACCTGACGAAAGGCCATTCTTTCGCCATTGCAATATTTTATTAAATGCTTGATTAAAGTTTGTGTAGGGATATTGTCAATTGCGATTACTGAAGAGCCTTCCGTTATTTCGATCACCTCCGAAAGGTTTTTCTTTATTACAAAAACTGAATCCACGATTTCAATCACGAAGGGAAAAAGCAAATTTTCTTCTAGAATTTTAGGTAATAGCCAACTGTCAGATGGATAAAGATTAGTATGACCATCTCCTAAACTCACTACCAAAGGTGCAAGCTTGCCGAATAATTCTACAACATCTATAGGTTCCTTAATTGATCCCTTCAAACCATCAATCCAAAAATGAAACTTTTTCCGTTTGGTAATTCTATAGGGGTCGATATGTACAGTTTCGATAAGTTTTACTAAAGAATCTATATCCTGATGAGCTTGATGAGGAGATATGGAAACAGGTGCTTGCCCGTGGGTCTTAGTAAAACCTATATTTATTATTAAAAAAAAACGAGTACTTGATTCATTCTAAAGTAATGATTGCTTATTAAATTTATTATACTTAGCGGACTTTGCAGAATCCGATGAACTTTCGTATCGTATAAAAACCCCATGCATTTTCATCAAATTGTTCCAGCAGAAAACACTGTTGAGTCAGTGCCAAACCGGTGACTATCTGCTAGTGTCTCCTCTGTATTTGTCCCCTAATTGTTAACCACTGGCTTTTCCTTTCAAATAAGTTTCAGGCGTCAAAATTGCTAATTCACTCTTTCTAAAATCTTTTATGTTTCTAGTCAAAATAACTTTAATTTCTCCATTTTCTATTGCAGAAAAGTTTTGCAGAGCGTCTTCAAAATCTTTAAATTCTGAATTTAGCGCATTAAAAACGGCATTTTTATCCATTTTGATAATTTCAATTATGCTGAGAAGCTGTTTTATTTTCTCAACAATAATATTGTGTTTCGCTGTTTTTCTAAGTAAATAATATACATTGGAAATTATCACAGGAGTTGTAAATCCACCTAATTTGTTTTCTTCACATAAGTTTAGAATTTCTATAGAATATTCCGCAAATGGTTTTCTATCAAAAAAGAAGTCAAGTAATACGTCTGTGTCTATTAAAACTTTATCCATTTATAAGTATTTTTCTTCTAAACGGTTTCCAAGTTCTTTTTTATAATCCATATTTTTAGGCATTTTAAAAGAGCCTTTTAAGGATCTTACAACTGGACCAAGTTTATTACTTTTCTGTTTTCGTTCTTCCTTGGTAAGTATTTTTAAATAATTTTCGATGATATCCGATAAACTGCGATTTTTTTCTTTCGCATAGTTCTTTGCTCGTTCAATTATCTCTTGTTCAATCGTTAATGTCAGTTTTGTATTCATAATAATAAGTTTATGAGTTCTTATTTTCACAAAGATAAAAATAAAATTAAAGATACGTGTTTTTATTTTGTGTTTAATACGTGATGTTTTTTGTTTGTAGCTCACGTTTAGTGTATCGTGTCGTAGCATCCCGCAGGGTGCTATGCACTACAGCATATCCCGCAATGGCTGACTTTCTTATACACGTGGGACGACGAAAGTTTCTTTCACCCTTGTATAAGGCCTTGTCACAAACTGAATCCGGAAAAGAGTTTGCACTGGAAGTATATAAAGAGGCACGCCCAAATTATCATTTTGTTTCGGCCAATAGTATTGATGCTATACTGGGAGTATCGAATACT
>QIMC01000174.1 GCA_003232185.1 Flammeovirgaceae bacterium
TAGTAAAAGCCTTTGACATTGACCTACTCTCAGATGATGATTTTTTAGGACAGGGTGAGACCGCCAGCGTAGGAAGTTTCACCATATTATATCGTCAAAAACAGTTTGTTAAAAATATTCTCGAATCATTTACGGAAGGTGGGCCAGACATTGTTTTGACCATCTTTGACCAATCGGGTAAACTTCTGCACACCACCAAAAGAAGAAGCGGTGCTGCTCGTTTTGAAAAATATGAGATTACATTGAAAGGGAAGTAGGCCCTCCCCCTACACCCCCTCAAGAGGGGGACATACTACGCCATGTTCTTCAAGAGAGTGACATTTTACGCCCTACGCCCCCTCAAAAGACGGACATATCTTCAAGAAGTGCCCCCCGCTGGCGGGGGTGAAGGGGGTGGAAGTCAGCATCTCCTCATACTTCTCTGTTTACAATCCATTGACTTATTTTGCCATACACTCCGTTAATATCCGTAAGCACATCATCATCACTGAATCGAAGCACGGTAAAGCCTGCCTTTTCCAATTCATTTTGTCGTATTTTGTCCTTTATAGCTATTCCAGGTAATTCATGAGAAATCCCATCAACTTCGATGATTAACAATAGTTCTTTGCACATAAAATCAGCAATGTAATCTAAAACCGGCCACTGTCTTCGAAACGAGTAACCTTTCATATGTCTTGCCTTCAAAACATATTTCCATAAACAAGCTTCGCCTTTTGTCATGTTTTTCCGAAGCTTTTTTGCCAATGCTTTTAGACTTCGATTGTATGCACAATAATTGGCCTTGGAGGCCCTTCTCACCATATAGATAATTAACATTTGGCACCCAACTTACTTGATGTCAGTGTCAATTCTTGATTTATATTTGTTTAGATTACTCGATTGATCATGTTCAACCTTTGATGATTTCATAACTTATCTTCTAAATCCTAACCTCTACTTCCGGGTTGCTTATTTGCTCGGGCTAGGCTTCTTTTGTACTATGATCGCACTGATTACTCCTATTAGTATCAATGAAGCCCCTAAATATCCGTAAAATGAAATTCGCTGTGGTTCAATCCAGTTAACTCCTAAAGAAGTTAGCAATCCCATGGAAACAATGGTAATAATGGGATTGATGGTAACAATTATTCCAACTTTGTTGGCTGGCAGGAACCTAAACGCTTCTGCAATAGCTCCATAGGCCAGCAACGTATTCAGACCCAGAAAAATCATCAGGATCCATAGTTTCCAGCTTAGGTTGGCAATCACTCCGAAATCTACCCATGGCAAAGTTAGTATCGCCGGAACCAGATAGATCAACAAGTTTAATCCCTGGGCATGAAACGTTTTTACCAGGGTCTTTTGCAAACTAGCAAATACTACCCATGACAACGCTGCTCCAACTACCCAGGCAACCCCCGCATTGTAATTATCAGGTGATCCCAATAACTGACTAATCTGATCTCTATAGAAAATCCCAAAGCCAAACAGAGCCACTATAAACCCAAATATTTGCCGTGCGCTTACTTTTTCCTTGTAAATAACCAATCCAACTACAATGAGTAACAAAGGGGCCAGTTGAATAATTATCTGTGCATTGCTTGGTGACGTTAAGTCCAAACCTTTGATGTATCCAATGTAATTGAAGGCTAGCCCAATTGCTGCCACCATAGCCAACCAAGGTGGTTTTCTTAGGACTTTTAAAGCTGCTCTTTCCTTAAAGTATAGTATTATCCATAAAAGTATGAAGGCAACCGTAAATCGCATCCATACGATGGTCAAAGAAGGTACATAGTCCAATGCTACTTTTAGGCTTATGGCCAAAAACCCCCAGATCAAAGCTGCAGATAAGGCGTATAATATTCCTTTATTTCTATCTGTCATGATACTAAATTCATCTGCATGCTAATGTTTACTCGCTGATACATAGATTTCTTATGATCGGAGCATATTGGGATAAATCCCAGTTTTCTGTAAAGATTAAGCGCCGGTATTAGTTTTTTATTAGATTCCAGTATTAATTTTCTTGCACCCAACCTGGACGATTTCTCAATTACTGCCAATCCCAACTTTTCACCGACATGACGTCTCTGATAGTTTTTGTCCACCGACATTTTCGCCAATTCATAAGTATGCTCATCAATTCTTATCATGGCACAGGTGCCCACAATCTGATTGTTTATTCTGGCAAAGAGAACCGCTCCTCCTTGTTTAATTAACTCTTCAGGATTGGCCAACACCTGCTTATCCATCTCTTCCATTTTAAAATATTCAGTAATCCAGGCGTAATTAAGGGATTTAAAATAATCCTTATACTCCTTTTGATATTCGAGAATCTCGACCTTTTCCAAACAGCGTTCCTTGGTGATTACTGCTACTCGCTGATGTAAACTTTTCTCAGTAAAAGACCTTTCTACCTCACGGATACTATCTATAATATTGGTTGTATGTTGATGGATCATTTGGTGGATAGCCACTGCAATATCATTCCAAAGATCCTGGATTTTCGGAAGCAACAAATTGCCTTTCTCAGAAAGAGAAAGCAATTTTTTACGACCATCAAATTTGTCTTTGACGGCAACCAGTAAGCCTTTTTTCAATAACTCCCGAACCACCTGACTCACAGCAGCATGACTCACACTCAAGTCATTGGCCATTTGAGTAACTCCCTGTGGAGATTTTTTACTCAAGGTATAAAACACAGGAAAGCATCTTGGCTCAAAATCAATATCGCAATCCCGATATATTTTGGTGCCATCGCGCATGATTTGGTCACTTAACCTTTTTAATCGACTACCCAGTGCCAGTTCTCCAAGTTGATTAAATACATCCATAGTTAAATTATATATGTAAGTACTTACGTATAATTATCTACAACTGTTTCATTATGACAAAATACCAGGTACTTACAGGAATAAAATTGGATTTATAGTCATTTGAAGTGATTACAGGGTATGAACCATAGATTAGTAAGCTATACAAACAAAGAATAACCTGGATCTGAGGGAATTGCCGGCATATCATTAAATTTCAAGGATCAATCCATCGTAGCTAACCTCCAGATCAATAGAATTCACATGCTCAAGCATTTCTGCTCCCAGATGATTAAGAATGATTCGTTTGCAGTTCAATTTGCCTCTTTGGGCCAGGATTTTCTGATAATTTAAGTGAGAGGGTAATTCAGTTGAAAAGAAATTGCATTCACATATAAAAAGGTCAGCGGAATCAGCAATATCAAATAGGTTATCCGTCCAACCGGTATCACCACTAAATGCCAATATGGTATCATGGTAGTGTATCTTGATACCATGTGGCTGTGATTCGGGAACGTGTATTACTGGGATAGCCTCAATCTGTAACGGGCCCATGGCAATGTTCTGGTTAGCCCTGAATTCAACAAACTCCACTTCAAATGTCAGATCTTCAATTCGAACCTTGGGATAGGAAGTTTCCAGTAGCGACCCTACTCTTTCTGCAACCCCGGGTGGGCCAACAATCATCAAGGGCCTGGTTCTGTAACCACAAAAATTAGCATCCAACAAAAAATAGGGCAACCCGCCAAAATGGTCGCCATGAAAGTGACTTATTATTATACCGTCAATAATATTTGATTCAATATTACGGCTTTTCAAGGCCAGCAATGAGGTGGCCCCGAAATCAATCATAAAACAATAATCTGGAACCTTTACCAGAATACATGTTTGATACCTACCTCCACTACAAAAAGCATCACCGGTACCCAAGAATTGTATCCACATAGGAGTTTTAAATTTTTAACTAGTGTTAAGTTCAGTGTACTGTGTCGTATAAGTCACAGGTATTTTTGTTCCAGACGATGCAAAAAATATGCGCATAGCCATAGTTACGTAAGTATTTTTTAAAGAAGTATGGGGCAAAAAGAGCAAGACTTGGTTTGGCTAATGTATGCTTAACTTAACACTAGGCTTACACCCTCTTAGCAACCTTCTCCACAGCCATACTATAAGCTTTTAAATAATGAGATATTAAGTATTTCCAGTCAAAGTTTTCCGCACATTGTTCCACTTCATTGCGCATGGTAATACGACTTCGTCTGCTGGATTGGATATAGGAAAGAAAGAAGTCCGCTAATTGATCCGCTGAAACTTCATCAGTTTGCTTGCTTCGTCGTACCACATAAACTCCTGAGTTCTCATGGTTTGGAATGGTTCGCAACACAAAATCGCCAAACCCAGATAAATCACTGGTAATAGCGGGAACTCCACTAGCGATACATTCCATGGGTGTATAGCCCCAAGGCTCGTAATAGCTGGGGAATATACCTAAATGGCACCCTCTCACAAATTGCGAGTATTCAATACCAAACAACGGATTGGTAGGACTTATGAACTGGGGATGATATACAACCTTAACCCGGTCTTCCTCTCGGTTTTTTAATCCAGATTGTTTCAGGAAGTTTAGAATATCATCATTTTCAGCATTAACCAGTTCATGAGTTACCGCTGGTGGTAAATTTTCGGTTTTCCAACTTTGCACGGTTCTTCTTAAGCGCAACTTCCAATAGTCGTCAACCATTTTGTTTAAGTCTGGAAGCAAATATTGAGTACTGGCAGTCATGGTATAGAATAACTGATCACGAACCTGTTTAATAATCACATCACAAGTTTGTCTTATCTCCTCCATTACCCCGCGAGATTGCAAGGTGTCTGCATTAATAGAATGAACCTCCTTATTGGTGACAAAAAACACCACCACAGTCATCTCTGATTTGGCTTTTTTCATCCGATCGTTTAAGATATCGAGTGCCTGTAGGGTAAGGTCAAACCCCTTGTTTACATACTCATAGCGTCCAGAAGTGAAAAAATACAGGGTCTTATCCAAATTGAAACTATAGTTCTGGAAAAAATGACCCATTACAAATTGGTGAATTTCATCTTTATACTCCTGATGAACATTCTGAACTTCATGCTGGACATCAAATTTTTTGATATTTATTCCATTAGGCAGTACAATGTCCGGCTTTCTTCCCAACAAATATTCACATTCCCTGGCAGTCACATCACTTACAGTGGTGAAAATATCACACTGCTGAGCAGCAGCCCGCTCAAATCTTGCCAATGTCTCTATACCAAACCTTTTTGCCTCACTCTCCCATTCGAAAAAAGGAAGATGGCTATAAAATGTTGGATTGTTCATTGCCAGATACCGACCCAGGATTGTGGCATGTGTGGTAAAAATAATTTTCATTCTTACCTTATCCTTCTTTAGGTCAGGGATACACGATCCGCCCATCCACTCATGAAATTGGCCAACCAACTGATCTCTTGAAGCAATTTCCTTTGCCAGCAGCTTAATATATACCTTAACCAGATGGCCAAAAGCCACTACACCATCTATTAATTCATCCTGCTCTGGAATACCGATATAATGATTCTCCCAAAGGAAATATTTTATTTCCTCCAGATTATCCATAGCATCATTGGGATCCAACAACACTACTTTGGGTCTTCCTGCTACCAGCCAGGTTCCATATTGGACAGTCAATCCCATTTCGCGCATCTTGACAACAGCCTGCCCAAACGGCCCAGTCAAATCGTCTGTTGAATCGAACTCAGCTCTGACATCACGATGAACGTATGGCCCAATGGAACAATAATTCTCACCATACTTTTCTACTATACTGGCTGCCTTGGTTCTTATTACCGTATAGATGCCTCCGACTTGATTACATACTTCCCATGCTACCTCAGTGAGGTATTTATTTTTAGGGGATAATTCCTTCTTTTTTGCCACTGTTATTATAACATGATTTTTTTAACCCAGAATTGTCATTGGATTTTGTAGCGATGGTTATAAGTTGCTGTTAGCCAGGTGCTCACACAACTTTTTGGCACGGAGGCATAGTAAGATTATGGTGAGTACCAAAAAGTGAGTACGTGCCTGAATGATAGTAAATTAGAAGCCACAGTAAAATGACAATTCTGGGTTTAAGATAATGGTAAATATTATCTTATCCAAGGTTACTGCATTAACTGGAAACCAACTATAACAGCAAATAATAATTAAAGGGGGTGAGTAGTTGAACTTAGCGGTTTCGGTTGAGGTTCAGTTTATAAAACAGACCTCCGCTAAGCGCAAAAGAATTGAATGAGCGACTTTCCAAACCGATACTTCCCAATCCCAATTGGTAATTCAGCTCAATTTGCGCAGATAATCGTCGACTAAAGTAATGTTCAACTCCAATGTTTCCGGATAGGCTACCCAAGGTGATTTTAACCTCCTTAGATTCTCTGGTCTCATCAAATCTGACTAGTTGTTCATTGCGAATATCCAAAAAGCTATAGGTGAATTTCTGATTCAGCAGTATATCAATGGTAGGTCCGGCTCCGGCAAATACATACTGACCAATTTCGATTCAATGGTTTGTAATACCTTAAATACAATGGGACTTGCAACATTCTATTTTCAACCCTGATTTCATCCGGTGTTGTACTAAATGTTCCAAAGTCAGGATATTTTAACAAAGTGCTTATTTCAAAATTATTGTCATCTACATCATCTAATTTATAGGTAATATTCTGGAACGACAGGCCAGTTAAGAAGTGGAAATTGCCTCGAATTGGGGTTTCAATTAACAGACTTTGCCTGGAATTAACATAGCGCTCACCTATATCCGGGTCAGATAGTAAATATCCCACAGAAATGCCAACTCTGGGATCCAAAGGATGATCCCATTTCCTTTTTTCCGGAGGTAGAACTACACCCCGTACAAACATTTCATCTCCATTAGGAGTGCTCATTTGATATTCTTGATTGAATGGGTTTAGGGGCTGTACAGTGGTAACTGGCCGGTACAAATCCAGGATAGCTTCACTGTTGGTATTTGCAATAGGTATTGCTGGTGTATTAACCAAAGATACCGGTTGACCCCCTGCCCTTTCGGTGATTCTATAGATGGTCAATGGGCTCAGGAAATCAAGAGTACCACTTCGGTTTGATGCACTAACAATTAATTCGTTTTCTGACGAGAAGCCCATGAAAGGACTTCCAAGATATTTCTCCGTGACCACAAAAACAGTATCTACCATTAAAACTGCTTTCCTTTCTTCTTTGATCTCATTCAACAGCTGTTTCAGCAGATCCTGATCACTATCAGCTTTATACAGCAAACCAATATTTAGCAGCGTAATCACCCCGAGGGTACCGGCAATGAGGAGGCTCTGCCAACGTGCATACCAAGGTAAGGGGGCCAACAAGTCCAGCCGATAATCTAAAGCACTCCACGCTCCCTCTTTATAAGGAGGCGACAAAGATTCTAGTTTTTCTTTTACAATATGATCAAACTGCTTATCATCCATAATTACTACTGCCCTCTTGATGGGCAATACTGAGCATTTTCTTTAAACGAACTCTTGCTTTAGAGAGGTTTGATTTACTTGTCCCTTCACTAATACCTATTTTCTCCGAAATTTCCCGATGATTATATCCTTCAATAACATATAAATTAAATATCAATCTATAAGCTGGTGGTAACTGACTTACCATCACCAAAATATCCGAAGCGGCCAACTGATCCAGTATATCTGGCTTGATATACTCGGTATCGACCATTTCGATTTCAAGTGAATGATAGTGTTTTTCGTTTTTTCGGTAATGATCTATTGCTGTATTAATAAATATTCTTCTTGCCCATGCCTTAAATGATCGGTTTGGATTATGCTGGTCCATCTTAGAGAAGATCTTTAAGTATCCATCATTTAATACTTCCATAGCATCATCCTCGTCGTGAGCATAGCGTAAACAAATGCTCATACTATATGGATATAAAAGCTTGAATAGCTTCTTTTGCGCCCGTCGATCCCCTTTTCGGCATTTTTTGAGTATAGGATCAATTACCTGTTTATTGTCAAGATCCAAGTAAACTGATTTTTCATTTATATGACGCATATACGAAGGGGTTTGGTTGCCTGCTGTCCATCACTATATATACTAATAATGGGAATTTAGTAACCGCAAAAACCGTGCGAAAAATTACAGGCAACCACATTGCTCCTCAATTGCGTCATGTGGCTGAATCGAGGAGGACGGATTTCATATCCTTATGATGAAACTTACAGAAGCACTTTTTACTTTTATTATATTATTAATTTTTTGTGGTCTGGCAGCTTGTTTTCAAACAGGAGACGAAGAAAGACCAGGAATGAGCGTTAATTCCGAGCTTATAAACTCCAAAGTCTGGAAAATTACCTCTTTTGAAGACGATGGGCAGGACAGAAGCACTCTTTTCAAAAATGTATACCTGGAATTTCGACCAAACTTTGTCTTTAAAATAACCAAAGAATGTGCCGTCATCGAAGGCGAGTGGATTTTAGCGTCTGGTAATACCCTGCTAGTAATACGGGTACCGGATAGTCAGGAGCCGATGAGTCAATTAGAGGATGAATGGATAATTACAAAGCTTACAGATACTGAGATGCACATTATTGAACAAGATGATAAAGGAGATGAAGAATTTCATTTTCAAGTAGCTCCGCTTCAATCACTTAGTTGCCAA
Organism: Flammeovirgaceae bacterium; assembly: GCA_003232185.1. Classification (GTDB taxonomy): domain Bacteria; phylum Bacteroidota; class Bacteroidia; order Cytophagales; family Cyclobacteriaceae; genus SZUA-3. The sequence continues at coordinate 8,516 of QIMC01000174.1, forward strand.
TCCTGTGACAACATTACCAGTATCCTGGTAGATAGTGTTTGGTCAATCACCATGTTAGCCGCCGGAGCCAACGATGTAACTTCGGAAACCAAGGGGGCGTATCTTGATTTCCAGGAAGATGGGCTAGTCATTCTTCATATTGATGAGGAGGAACTGGTGGCTTTTTGGGTAATTACCGATAACTGTCAATCCCTGGAAATAAAGTGGAAAGACAACCAAATGCTTCCCAAACAATACCTACGCCTTGAAGACACCTGGTCAATTCAGGAAACAGACCTACAATTGATTGTCTTTGAAAACGAGGAAACAGATGCAAATCTACAAATTGTAAAAGGACGCATTCCTGAATGCCCTGACCTGCTGTCTGATATGTTGAACACTTCATGGTTCATCGACTATATGGCAATAAACGATGATGACCTAAGCGGTCATTTTGTTGGTACCGGACTTACTTTCTTGGAGAATGATCAATTGGCTACCGAAGTAGTAGTAGGTCCTGCAGTGCTTGGTGGATGGATGATTTCAGGAGCCTGTGACCGCCTGGATATTGAAATCCAATCTGGTCAGCTCAAAGTATTAAGCAGGCAATGGATTATCACTGACATCGAAAATGAAAAGATAACCATGGTTTATGAAGAGGGTACCCTTCGGATGGAGTTGCATTTGAAAAAGGGCAAGCCAGTTCGCACCGACCATTGTGTCGAATTGATAGAATATATAGTTCAGGATAAATGGTCAGTGAAAGCCTATTCTGAAGATGATCAAAGTGACGATACCCGTTTTAAAGGATACTATTTTAGATTTAAAGAGAATGGCCACCTGAATACCTGGAACTCAGATCAACAAGTTACAGGAAAGTGGTATCCTATTAATAGTTGTAGGTCTTTGGTAATTGAAATTGATAAGAATAGCATCATGGAACCTTTGGCAGGTGAATGGGAAATTGAGCAATACCGTGATAACAGCATAACCTTGGTGTATGAGGTGATGGGCAAAACCAGAACGCTAGAGTTAGTGCGTAACTGATTGAGCTCAAATATTTTGAGTCTGTTTTTTGTGTATAGTAGTAACGGCTTTCTGAAATGGAAGCCGTTATTTTTTACGAGCAGTTGAAGCCCTCGTTTTAAACCAATGGCCGATAACCTGCTGTGACTTTTTATCATATGGAATAAAACGCCGGTCTGGCCAATATCCTGGCTCTAGATTAGTTGGCCACTTCCACCAAAATATCCCGTCGATCACAGGTTTTTGTTCCAGGGCTTTAAAAACTGCCGAATATGCTGTTGCCTGGTCTTCTTCATTGAACGTCTTATTACCGGCCTCTTCATGTGGAGACATCCATGGTGAATCCACACTTCTAAAACCTATTTCTGTGATAAGTAAAGGTTTATTGTACTTGGATTTGACCTTGGATATTTTTTCCAGCACAGACATGAATCCTTGCTCCAATTCAATTTGATTGGACTTATTCTTATTTGATAGTGGATAGTAGCAGTTGAGTCCTATAAAGTCTAGCTGATCCCAAAAAGTAATTTGCTCAAACTCATCACCCCAATTTGCTGCGTAAGTAATATTTCCACTATATATTTTTCTAAGCTTATCAATAAGGTCCCTCCATTGGCGTTCCTGTCCTAAAGTTGCTATAGAAAATTCTACACCGATGCATAATACATCTACTTCATACATCTCAGCCAACAGAGCATAATGACTAATCCATTGGAAGTAGTAATCAAAAAACAAATCCCAGTGCTGATCCGTTGGCATATCTACCTCTCCGGGCCAACTATTGGATATCCAAACATGGGGTTTTAATAAGGTATACAAGCCTTGTTCTTTCGCACAATAAATGGTATTGATCACACTTTGGT
>QIMC01000108.1 GCA_003232185.1 Flammeovirgaceae bacterium
TGATAAAAATAATGTTTTTAGGATTTTCATATTATTTAGCGTGTTTAAGTCTTGGTTACACCAGCATAGATCTTAGTTCAGCATCGATGTAATTGCCGTCTTCAATAGTTACCCCATCTGGATCTGAAATGGCACCATCACACTCGTCTTCCATGATGATCCATCCTGTATAATCGGTATCGATTAAATACCGGGTAATTCCCTTGATATCAATTACCCCTTCCCCAGTAGGGGCCCATCGGCCATCGCTAAACATGTCCTTATAGTGAATCATATTAATCAGGCTCCGGTAATCCTTTACTATTGTCATAGGATCCATATCCACCTTGGCTATATGGCCTAGATCAGGTGTGTATCCTATCCATTCACTGTTCAGGCCATTCAACAGTATCTCATAGTCTTCACCTGTACGGTAAACGGATCCTTCGGGCGAGTTGGGATGATAAGAGCACTCAATACCTTTACCGGTGGCCCTTTCTGCAATTCCGTTTACACAACTCAGAAGGTTTCGTTGTCTTTCAAGCAAATCACTCCTGTCGTTTCCTGGCATTTGAACCAACAAGTAGATGGTATCAGGAAAATAAGATAGGAACTCCATCCACTTTTCAGCATTTTTCCTTTCTTCTTCGGTCTCTTGTTTATTTCTCCAATCCTCTACATGACAAAGTGCAGCCAATTCCAATTGATGTTTCTCCAGCGTGTCTTTCATTTTAATCGGGTCTGAAAGATCACCAAAAAAGCTAGTCTCAGGCTCAATGCCGTCAAAACCCGCTTTTTTTGCTATACCCATAATATGATCCAATTTACCTTTGTAAGACTCACCGGGCATTTGATAGGCGTAGGTCTCACATGCTACCTTTATTTTTCCCATAGTCAATTATTTAGAAAAAATTCTGTGGTGATTTTATTGAACCTGGGCCAGGTGCTGATAAGTGCCATGCAACGGACTTTCTCAGGATGATTTAGTACTAGTTGTTGCGAGATGGCCCCGCCCATGGATATTCCCGCAACCCGGGCATGATCAATTCCTGCATGATCCATTACCGCCACTACATCATTTGCCATCATGGCTGTATTATATGGACCTCGGGGCTGGTCTGATTTTCCAACACCCCGGTTATCTACCAGGATGCACCTGAAGTGCTTTTCATATTCCGCTACATGTTTTTCCCATAGGTTACCATCTGCACCAAAGCCCATAATGAGTATCAATGGGTCTCCTTCACCTCTTACCTGGTAGAATATTTTAGTCCCATTTGAATCTGCATAATAGCTCATGACATCCGTTTTATTACCTAACTTCCGATGTAAAATTTAAGTTTTTTCATGTTTCATTCCATTTTCTTTTTACAAACTCAAAGCCTTGTTGAAAGACTTCATCAGCCGGAGAAAAGTTTCTCCAGACATTGATTGCATTGGCAAACTCCGGTATGGTAGTACTAAACGACTCAAGAGTCAACCAACCATCATACTCCAGTTCCTTCAGCACCCGGAACACCTCGTCCCAATTTACCAGACCTTTTCCCGGTGTCCCCCTGTCATTTTCACTAATATGAACATGCTTGAGGTATGGCGCAATCTTTTTAATCGCGTAGCTGTGACTTTTCTCCTCAATATTTGCATGATGGGTATCGTAGATAGCTCCTACATAAGAATGATTGACCTGTTCCAGTAAAGAACTGAGGTCTGTCATGGTATTCACCAAATAGCATTCAAACCTGTTCAGTGCTTCGGGAGCCAATACTACATTAGCCGCTTGTGCGTATTCGCCTGCTTTCTGCAAATTCTCAATACTCCATTTTATCTCATCTTCAGTAGCAGGCTTCCGTGTGAAATAGGCGAATGCGGAATGGATGGGGCCACATATGATTTCATATCTACCGTCCATTTTAGCCTATCCAACCCCGCTTGTCTGATGGCTGGATCAGGGCTGGCGATGTTGGTATCTTCCAACAGTGATGTGACTGCGGTCACACCAAGTTCCATACCCCTGAGGTGGTTTCCCAGTGCTGAATAATGAGCTGCATTGCCCTCACCAAGGGGAAGCTCAATCCCGTCATAACCGGTAAGCTTTAACTGTTCTATAATAGGAAAATGCTGTTCAGTGACATGACTTGTCCATAACAACATATTCATTCCAATTCTCATGATAAAAAGCTGTTTATTATAAAAAAATATAATTTATCTTCAACTGGAATTATTTTCAATTAAGATATACTTTCTTATATTTAGAAACATAACTAAAAAGCTTTAATATCAAAATTAAACATAATTACTTTTTATTTTGCCTGACTTTCTAAAGTTATGTAACTTTTTTAAATTTCATAAATTCTCAGAGCATTAAATGTATAGAATTATCTGTCAATACACTATCGCCATCCTAGGTATTATTTCGGCTGGCTGTACTACCACACCCGATAATGAAAGAGCACTTGATCCATGGGTGATTAGATTGAATCTGGACGATCGACCCAGAATGATTGCGCTGGCCCTTAACAGAAATATGTATGCAGCCTACGATGCCCAATATGGTTCATTGTATCAGGTTTGGAAAGGTGATATTAAGTTCACCGGCCCGGTATTTGACAACATACATGGCCAGCAACCGAGTATCCGTGGAGAAGCTTACATTAAGGATGATCTGGAACAATCTCCCTGGTCGGTGAGGACCACCGCTGGAACCAATTCAATAGTTCCGGATTATCAGGGGTACAGTCTTAAAAATAACAAAATTACCTTGCATTATCATTTGCATTTGTCTTCCGGTGAAACCATCGAAATAAGCGAATCGCCAGAATATATTGCGGACAGTGGAAAACCTGGATTTGAGAGAAAAATCACTGTGAGTTCAGTGCCAAACGACGCTGATGTCCTGCTCCAGGTATCCTTTATGCACTTGGCATCACAGAATGATTTGCAACATGACGGAGTTTGGAAAGAGATAAAATTCTCAGAACAAAGTTACCCGTGGGGTTCCGATTTTGAAGCCAGTGGTACCCTAATCCTAAACGCTAACGGTAGTACCACCATCACCGGTTATTTTGAGTCTAAAGCCACTGAGCAGGTTAAACTATCATCTAAAAACAACGACAAAATAACTGACTCTTTAGATTCTGTTGATATTTTCGAAGATTCCAATGATCTTACCATACTTACCTTAAGGGGCAAAGAGGTCATTGGTAACAGTGACTGTGCAGCCTGCCACAATATGGACAAGGCCTTAATAGGACCTTCATATGCAATGATCTCACAAAAATACCAGTCCTCTATAGATGTAGTAGAACAACTTTCAGATAAGATAATTAACGGAGGCTCTGGTGTTTGGGGCACGAGGGCCATGTCAGCGCATCCCCTGGTAACCAGGCCAGAGGCTAAAGCCATGGCTGCATACATTCTCTCAGTAGTTTCTGACAACCAGGCCTCTTACAAACCAGGAGTGGCAGTAGATTTCTATGATATTGGTCAACCCCTAGGAAGTTTACCGGAAGTCGTTGCAGGACAAAGTCCGAATGTTTCAGAAGTATTCGAAAATATTGATTTCAGATCCGGCAATCCGGATATCGGGCAGGACACGGATGAAAACTTTAGTGGATTTTATAAGGATTTTGTTATGCAAGTCAACGGATTCCTTAATGTACCTGAATCCGATACCTATGATTTACAATTTGTAGCAAACAATGGAGGTAAGCTAGAGCTGGACGGTGAAGTAATTTTTGAGGGACATTTTTATGAAGGCACCTTTATCGAGGGTAAGGAGGTCTACTTGGAAAAAGGAGCCCATAAGTTGAAGATCGATTTTTATCACCACTTGTTTGACAAATACCTGATTTTAATGTGGAGGGAAGATGAGTCCGCTGAATATGAGCCTATCCCTGCTTCAATGTACACCCACAATCCATTTGATATATTACCAACTGCTCCTGGGATCAAAGAATTGGTGCGAAATAGTGCTCCAGGGTTCGGTGCATCACTGGATCAAGTTCATCCGGCATTTGATCTTTCTCCGGTTCGACCCGAGGGCTTTGAACCCAGGGTTGGTGATATTTCCTTTATGGAAGACGGGAGTCTGGTTCTCTGCACCTGGGATGGAGAAGTTTATATTTTAGATAATGCCACTTCTAGCAATCCAGAAGACATTACGGTAAGAAAGATTGCAGATGGGCTATGTGAACCTTTGGGTATCGCAGCGGTCGACGGAGAAATTTATGTATTACAACGTTGGGAACTTACCAAACTGATCGATCATGATGGGGACGGTATCACCGATGAATATAAGAGTATCTCAGACAAATGGGGCACCAGTCCGGACTTTCATGAATGGTCCTTTGGCTTAATTTATCGAGATGGCTTTTTCTATGCAGCACTGGGAATTGCACAGGGACGTTTTCATGATGAAATGCCTGCGGATCGTGGTAAAGCCATAAAAATTTCAAAAGCAGATGGGTCACACAGCTTCATTGCCCACGGACTTAAGGAACCAAACGGTTTAGGATTTGGCGTGGATGGGGAAATTTTTGCCACGGATAATGAAGGCGAATACGTGCCTATCTGTAAGATGGTGCATTTACCGCAAGAAGGGTATCCATTTTATGGAGTGATGAGCAACCTGGTCGACCCACCAGCGGATTTAAAGGAAAAACCACCGGTTATCTGGTTTCCGCAAAACGAAATTGGGAACTCTCCCTCCCAACCCATTATGCTACACTATGGCCCATATGAAGGACAAATGATACATGGTGAAATAACCCACGGAGGTATCAAACGAGATTTCGTTGAAAAAGTTAAAGGGCAATACCAGGGGGCTGTGTTTAGGTTTTCACAGGGATTGGAAGTGGGTATTAACAGACTGGAGTGGGGCCCCGATGGCGCACTTTACGCGGCGGGTCTGGGAGGCGCCCAGGATTTCGGTCATCAGGGACATCAATTTGGTTTACAGCGCCTTACCTATAATGGGAATCCTGCATTCGAAATGTTAGCCATTCGGGCAAAATCCAATGGTCTGGAAGTGGAGTTCACTAAACCATTAAGAGTAGGTGATGGCACCGTTGCTGATGACTATTTGGTACAACAATGGTACTATTCATGGACCGGTGATGGATCAAGTCAGTCAAAAAAGAGTCTTGAAACACTGAAAATCAGGTCAGTTACACAGTCTGAGAACAGGCGCAAGGTTTTTTTAGAAATAGCAGGAATGAAGAAAGAGCATGTGCTATACGTTCAATTGCAGCCGGTATTCCTCAGCGAGGACAATGATCAACTTTGGTCGAATGAAGGTTGGTATACACTGAATGAATTTCCGGATGATGCGGGTATGGTCGAGCCATCTCCTTATTCGAACAAACCTAACTCACTTTCTACACCTGAGATTGAGCTGGAATGGGCCTTGCAATTCGATGGCCAATCGAAACAAGGCTGGCATTCCGCTGTACCTTCAGACTGGACTGTTAAAAATGGTGAATTATCCGGGCAAGGGTCTGCTGAGCTGCTTTTAACAGATCGAAACTTTAACAATTTCGAGTTGGAATTGCAATGGAAGTTAACCCCGGGTGCTGAAGGCGGCTTGTTATTCAATATACCTGCAGAAAGAGATGGTAAAGAATTACTATCGGTTTCTCCCAGGGTGCAGCTTATCGACGATAGGTCTGAAGACGCTAAATCCATAAATACTCATAAGTCCGGGGCCAACTATGATGTTAAACAGCCTGAATACGTAGTCACCAAACCCTCTAACCAATATAACTCCCTTCGATTGGTGGTAGAAAACAAACACGTTGAACATTGGATCAATGGAATAAAAGTGCTCGAATACCATATAGACTCCCGTGAATGGAAAGAAGCGGTCCAGGCATCCGGGTATGCTGATAAAACAGATTATGGACTGGCAACAAATGGTTTAATTGGTTTGTACGTTGAAAAAGGCAGGATCTCGTTTCGTAACTTCAGGGTTCGAGATCTTTAACTGACCCACATAGGCTTGGCTGTCCAATGACATTATTTCAGCACGGTGATTACAATGTCCTTGTAGAACGCTTCGGCGGGAGCACCACCGTGGATCTGTAAACAGATAATGCCATCTGAAGCGATTTCAGAATCTTGTTCCGTATAGTCTACAGTTTGGAATCCATTCAGCCATATCTGAATCCTTGGTCCTTCTGCCCTGATGATGAATTCATTCCAGTCATCCTGCTTAAGATTTTTAACTAAACCATTTTGGTCAGGTTGGGCAATAAACCTTTTCCTTCGGGATTCATCGTACAAATAACCCCAGATTTCTTCATTAGGATTGGAGCCCATATCACATTGAAACCCAATTACTTCATGGTGATCAGGAATTCTTTCACTTCGGAACTGTATGCCCGCATTCTCCCCATCACCAATAAGTTTCGCTTTAACTCTAAGTTCAAAATCTCCGTACTTTTTCTTGGTGCACAAAAATTCATTGTTAGGTATTTCTCTTTCCAGGGTTCCCGCAACAATTACTCCCTCCTCAATTCTAAACATGTCCAAATTACCTTCCCAACTATGAAAGGACTCCCCATCAAATAAAGATTCCGCGCTGCTATTCGCTATGGAATCTACTTGAACAGGGGTATTTATTTTGGATTTACCCCCTGAACATCTGACAAATATTGTAGAACTGACAAATAAAGCGCACATAAAAATGGAAGAGTTTCTAAATACTGTCATGTTATTTTTGTTGGATTAGCAGCCGTTCAATCTCACTTACTATATATGCGGATGACCGGGCACCCCACCAGCCCTGCCGATCCAGCCCTGAATACTATCCCAGTTGCTTGCCGTTGACCCACCCGCTTCAAAACTACTGTTAAATTCACCAGCAGATAACTTAATCTCTGTTTCGGTGCTGCATCCAACACACCAACAGCATGTGAATGAAAGTAAAAATTTGCTTAATCCTGTTTCCATTAAATTGTCTTCCATTATTCTAAAGGTTGAAGCCAAATATTGGCATATCGAATTTTGCTTAAATCAGATTGAAGCCTTATAGGGCCCATTTTCGTTTCTAACTTTGCAGCGCTTTCCGAACTCCAATCCAGAGCCATGGTCTTGCCTGGCAGGTCCACATTATTATACAAATTCGCTATCTCAGTTTTGTTTAGAGCCTTGTTGTAAAAACGAACCCTGGCAATCTCTCCATTGAATGCCTCTCCTCTAAAAGGGTTAGGTAAATCAGAAGCCCCCAGACGGAATCGTTTGGTAGCCTGACCCACTCTTAGTACATGCCCATCCAAACTAGAAGATCCCCTGTTCTCAATTTGGTCAACATACTTTCCATCAATATGTATCTTAACCATGCCCTCTTCTGCAGAAAGCAGAATAACGTGCCACTCACCATCGTTTAATGAAATACCTTGTTCAGTCTGTATCCTGTCATAGTCTGATCCATTTCTGTAGATTAGTTGGCCTTCATAAACCAGCAACCCCTTTGAATCTTCATTCCATGGCTGGTTTTCGGGAGCATTGGAAAGCAAGTAACCTCCATCCAGGGTTCTGAACCGGATCTCAGCTCCCCAGTTATCAACGTTCATATTATAGATTTCCGACCCATCACTTTCATTGGATTTATAAAGCGCCAGGTCCTCTCTGATGGCAAACGGAGCTCTTTTTAAAATGGTAACGTTATTGTGAATTTTAACCCCATTGAGCAAAATCGTTACTCTAGGTCGCT
>QIMC01000341.1 GCA_003232185.1 Flammeovirgaceae bacterium
CTATTGAAGGAAGGGGGTTGCCGAAATTTAAAAGAATATAACACCAAATTTATAAAACGTCAGCTATTACCTACTAAAGGTCACAGGTTCTTACCTTATATTGTTTTGGTGATAGATGAACTTGCTGATCTGATGATGGTGGCTGGAAAGGAGGTGGAACAACCAGTTGCACGATTGGCCCAGCTGGCCAGGGCCATAGGCATCCATCTGGTAGTGGCCACCCAACGCCCTTCGGTAAACGTAATTACCGGTTTGATAAAAGCAAATTTCCCCACCAGGCTTTCTTTTAGAGTGACCTCGAAAGTGGACAGCCGAACTATTCTTGATACCGGTGGTGCAGAGCAACTGGTGGGTTTGGGGGATATGCTTCTTTCGCAGAATAGTGATATCATTCGACTTCAATGTGCCTTTGTCGATAGTTCTGAAGTAGAAGATCTTTGTAATTTTGTAGGAGAACAGCGCGGTTATGATTCAGCGTATATGCTGCCCGAATATATAGGAGACGAATCAGGTGACAGTCTGACTGATGTGGATCTGTCAGATCGCGACGTATTGTTTGAAGAGGCTGCACGTTTATTGGTATTGCACCAGCAAGGCAGCACCTCATTGATTCAAAGAAAGCTGAAGCTGGGCTATAATAGAGCTGGAAGATTGATAGATCAATTGGAGGCAGCAGGAATAGTTGGACCTTTCGAAGGCAGTAAGGCTAGAGTGGTTTTGGTATCTGACGAATATAGTTTGGAACAATTATTGAATGGGATAGATGAACAGAATAAACAAATAACATAATGAAAAAGTTAGGGTTAATACTCGTCCTGGTAACACTGTTGGTTAATATTGGATGGTCTCAGAAAGACCCCAAGGCCTTAAAGATATTGGATGCAATGAGTAATAAGTATCAAACCATTGAAGCATTCAGTGCTAAATTAGTGTATAAGCTGGAAAACTCTGAAGAAAAATTGAATGAGACTTTCAAAGGTGAAATTACCGTTATGGGCGAAAAGTACCGGCTTAAGATAGGAGAGCAAGAGATTATAAATAATGGCACCACTATTTGGACCTATTTACGTGAAGTAAATGAGGTAAACATAGATAACTACTATCCGGAGGATGATCCAATGGCCCCTTCGAAAATATATACTATTTACAAAGAGGGCTATAAGTATACATTTGTCCAGGAAAAAAAGCAGAAAGGGAAATTGGTGGAGATTGTTGACCTGGAACCAGATAATAAGGATGAACCATTCTTCAAGATCCGTTTAACCATTGCCAAGGAGGACAACACCTTGGTTAATTACAAAGTATTTGATAAAAATGGAAATAGATATCTTTGGTCAGTATCTGATTTCAACCCAAACTTGGAACTAACTGCCAGTCATTTTGAATTTGATCCCAGTAAGTATAAAGGAGTGGAGGTAGTTGATCTTAGATAATTCAGAATCAATATTATATTACCCAGTCAATTTCATTTAAGCCATGACCAAGTCTGAGTTAATCAGCTCAATTTTTGATAACAAGTCATATCTGTGTGTAGGACTGGATCCCGATATGGGACGGCTGCCTAAATGTTTGATGGACTGCGAAGACCCTATTTTTGAGTTTAACCGGGCCATAATCGAAGCCACTAAAGATTATTGCATAGCCTATAAACCAAACCTTGCATTCTATGAGGCCCATGGTGCCAAGGGCTGGGAAAGCCTGGAGAAAACCATGCAGGTGATACCCAAAGACAAGTTCACTATTGCCGATGCTAAAAGAGGAGATATTGGTAATACCTCACGCTTATACGCGCAAACGTTTTTTGATCAGCTTAACTTCGATGCGGTAACAGTGGCTCCTTATATGGGCGAAGATTCAGTCAAACCTTTCCTTAGCTTTAATGACAAATGGGTGATTTTGCTGGCCCTGACTTCAAATGTGGGTGCCAATGATTTCCAAATGTTAGAAACCAAGCAGGGAAATTACCTTTATCAACAGGTACTGGAGAAAAGTCAATGTTGGGCTGGAGACGATCAAATAATGTATGTGGTGGGAGCAAATAAACCAGAGGCACTGGCCGCAATTAGAGAAATGGTGCCAAATCATTTCTTGCTGGTACCTGGGGTAGGGGCTCAGGGGGGTGATCTTCGGGAAATTTCACTAGCAGCATTAAATAAAGAATGTGGATTATTGGTGAATGCCTCCAGGAGCATTATTTATGCATCTTCCGATACTGATTTTGCCGCGGCCGCTCGCGAAGAGGCCAAAAAACTACAAGTGGGTATGGCGGAAATACTGCAGCAAATCAGTTAATAAAACTTATATATTATTGTCAATATCTTAATTAGATACTCCAGACGGCTATTATTGCCTCAATGAAGGAGGATTTTTTAAGTTTCATTTGGAAGTTTCAATACTTTGACAAAAAGCAACTGAAAACCACCAATGGAGGATTGCTTCAGATACTAAACCCTGGTACACTTAACACCAATTCCGGACCGGACTTTTCAAATGCGCATGTTAAAGTGGGAGGGATGCTTTTGGCTGGGCCGGTAGAAATTCATGTTAGAGCATCCGATTGGAACCTGCACCGGCACCATCATGATCCAGCATATGATCAGGTAGTGCTTCATGTGGTTTGGGTTAACAACAAAACAGTTAAAACCAGCAGCAATCAAGAAATGCTCACTCTTGAACTAAAAGACCGGGTCAAAAAAGAGCTACTGTTCAAGTATTTAAAATCAGGAACAAGCAATGCGAAAATTCCTTGCGAAGGGCAATTGGATCGAATATCCTCCAGCTCCTATAATAAAATGTTGGACCAAGCCATCCAGGAGCGGATCAGAAGAAAATCACAGGAAATAATTACTTTACTGAAACGCTACTCTTATGACTGGGACCTGGTGTCTTATCTGGTGCTGGGAAGAAATTTTGGGTTCCATATTAATACTGTTGCTTTTGAGACATTGGTTGCTATTGTTCCATTATCAATCGTCAGAAAAATCCGCCCCAATTTATTCCAGTTGGAATCTCTGTTTTTTGGTCAGGCCGGATTCCTTCAACGAATTACCGGCGACCGCTATTACCGCCGCCTTCAAAAAGAATACGAGTTCTTGGAGAAGAAATACTGCTTCCGATCGACCATGATGAAAAAGGAAATGTGGAAGTATCTACGACTCAGGCCCTCAAATTTTCCAAGTTTACGCATAGCACAATTTGCTTCCATAATGCACCATCAGGATTTTAGGTTTTCGGATATACGGGAGTCTGCTACTGCTGATATATTTAGGAATCTGGTGGTGCAAACATCACCTTATTGGAACCATCACTACGATTTTGGTAAAAAATGGGAAGGTGGAAGCAGCTCCCTGGGAAAATCCAGCAGAGAGAACCTGATAATAAATACTGCAGTTCCGATGTTGGTGGCATACGCAGTGCACACAGGACAGTCAGATTGTCACGTACGGGCGATAGGGTGGATGAAAGATACGCCACCGGAACATAATCACATGATAACATATTGGAAAGACAAAGGTTTTGAGGTACCTTCCGCATACCACTCACAGGCTATAATTGAATTGAATACGCAATACTGCAACTTAAGAAAGTGCCTTGGATGTGCTATGGGGCAATCACTGTTGGCCGGAATTTCTAAGTTATAATGGCCATGGTATGGGTGTTGCATATAGGTCTGATTGCGCTGCTCAGTTGGTGGGTCTTCAGGATTTATATCGATTCTACATTAAGGCCCTATTTCTGGTATGGGCTTTCTGCTAAAATCCTCGCTGGAGTAGGATTTGGCTGGCTTTATCAATACCATTTTCAAGGAGGAGATACCTGGAGTTTTTTTGAAAGTGCAAAAATCCTTTCAGGGCAATTTTCCCAGGGACCCATGGATTACCTGCGCTTATTGGCAGGAAATTCAATGCCTGAACAGCTGTCTATTGAAATTGGCTATCAGGGTCAGCCCCGGGCTTTGTTAATGGTCAGGCTTCTTAGTGTGCTGACTTTGGTTACCGGAGGAAGTTATTGGTTATGCGGTGCTTACCTATCATTGTTCGCATTTAGTGGCCTATGGGCTTTGGTTAATCGAATAGCAGATAATGATCCGGGTTCCGGAAAGGCAGCGATTGGTGCATTTATCTTTTTGCCAAGCGTCCTTTTTTGGAGTTCGGGTGTGTCAAAAGAGACCCTTTTTATTGGCGTGTTGGGTTATTTGGTGGCCTGGTTTTGGCCCAATTTCAAGCAACAAAACCACCGTAAATACCTTTACTGGTCACTGACAATACCCATGGTTTTGCTATTGTTTCCATTGAAGTACTACTACATGGGGGTGTTATTAACGGTTTTGATGGCAACGATACTCCAGAAGTGGTTAAGCAAACCAAATAAAAGTTGGTTGATGGAGCACGGTGCCTGGATGGCGGTTTTTATTATTTTGATTTTAGGTGTTTCCTGGTTACATCCGAACCTGAGGATTAATAATTTAAGCGATTTGGTTAAAACCAATGCCTTGGAAATTATTGCACAAACCAATGAGGAAGCTTTGATTGTTTTTAGGGATAACGCCGACCCGACTATCTGGATGGGGATTAATTTGCCCTGGGCTATAGTGACCGGACTGTTTCGCCCTGGCATTGGTGATTGGGGTTCCTTTTTGAAGAATTTAAGCATCATTGAGCACCTTGTTATCACTATTTTTTTAGTGGTACGTGTTCGATCACTCAACAAGGAGGATCTGTTGAAGCCTGATTGGCTGCCATGTATGGTCTATGTACTGATATTGGCTGGACTATTGACTCTATCAACACCTAACTTTGGCACTCTGGCCAGATACAAGGTGTCGTTCATGCCGGTATTTGTGTTTCTGGTGCTGAATAATAATATCTGGTGGAATAAGTTAACTAAAAGCCTACCATAAGTGCACTATACTTGTGGATATTGGGGCATTGAATTAACTTTACTGCCATATGGATCAACCTGTAATTGTGCTTGGAGCAACTGGGTTAGGTAAGTTGGCTCTTGAAATTTTCCACAGTAATGGCGTAGTAGTGTTCGGCTTTTTAGACGATAATAAGTCATTACACGGTGAACTAATAGATGAAGTTTCTATTTTGGGATCAACCGATGATCAAGGATTCTTAAAGCTTATCGGAAAGAAGTGTCAAGCCTTTATAGCTGAAAACGATAAAAAACTAAAGAAGGATTTGGTAGAGATGCTCAAACAGAACAGGCAAGTGATGCCGGTGAATGCTGTACATACCAGTGCATACCTGTCCCCATCTTCCTCCATAGGGCATGGCAACTTGATTAACGCAGGAGTGGTTTTGAATGCTCATTCAACCATAGGAAGTCACGATATATTGCACGCTAACTGTACAATTGATTATGAAGTGTGTATCAAAGATTATGTGGAAATTGGAGCTGGAAGCATTATTGGGTCCGGGGTTTCCATAGGAAACGATGTTTTTATTGGGGCTGGAGTAACCCTGGTTTCTGGTATAAAGATCGGTGATTATGCTAGAATAGGGGCGGGGTCGGTAGTGATATCCGATGTAGATAAAAACAAAACGGTTTTCGGAAATCCTGCCCAAAATATAGCAGACAAATAATTTTATGGACTCATACAGCATACTGCTCTATTATTGTTATACCAGAATAGAAGATCCTGGTGAATTCAGGGAAGCTCATCATTTTTTCTGCCTGGATATTAATCTAAGGGGGCGAATCATCGTAGCACCAGAAGGTTTGAATGGTACCCTCTCAGGGCTGAAGGAAGATTGTCAGCAGTATATGGATCGGTTAAAATCAGATCCTCGTTTTTCCCATACCGAGTTTAAAGTTGAATCGTCTGCTACTCACGCCTTTCAAAAGTTAAACATCAGAGTTAAATCAGAGATAGTAAACATTGGATTACCCCATATTGATCCAAATCGCC
>QIMC01000418.1 GCA_003232185.1 Flammeovirgaceae bacterium
GTTAGGGACGAAGGACGAAGGAGTTAGGGAGTTAGGGATTAGGGACGAGGGACGAAGGTGTTAGGGGGGAGTTAGTAGAAAGTATAAATTAAACTCTGTCTGATGTTCAGTTTACACGCTCTAAGTTCTAATTAATCAGAAATACTTGCAAAATGAGGAACAAAAATAGTTTCTTTGCGTTATTACGTTAATAGATTAATTGTATCAATGAATATTAATAGAATCAATTCTTTAGTTTGTACTTGCCTTGCCAGCCGGCAAGCAGACTGTTGCTGTTGTCTGACTTCGGTAACAGGAAGGGATTATTGAATCTGATTCAACAGAAATATCAAAGCCTTTCCTATTTGGAAAGGCTTTTTTTTATGCAAAAATGCAACTAGTAGCAACATCTTATATTAACAGAGACTTATCAGAAATGATCGGAAATACTCCGCTCTTTCATATAAACCGGGTTTTTAATAAACCACATACGAACATTTATGCCAAACTCGAATGGATGCAAATGGGGGGCAGTATCAAAAGCCGACCGGCCCATAGCATCATCAAAGCTGCTCTGAAATCCGGAGCACTGAACAGTGATAAGGAGTTGTTGGATGCTAGTAGTGGCAATACTGCAATATCCTATGCTGCAATCGGAGCAGCAATGGGATTAAAAGTGACTATTTGTTTGCCTGAAAATGCCAGCAACGAACGTAAAACCATATTAGAGGCCCATGGAGCAAGGTTAATCTATACTTCAAAATTTGGAGGAACGGATGAAGCTCAGGCTATAGCAAAAGAGTTAAAAAGAGAAGATCCGGAGAGGTATTACTATGCCGACCAATACAATAATCCTAATAATTGGAAAGCCCATTATCTATATACCGCAGAGGAAATTATCTCCCAAACCAAAGGAGCTGTTACTCATGTGGTGGTAGGGTTGGGTACTACCGGGACCGCCATGGGCTTAGCACGCAGATTGAAAGAGTTTAACCCGAATATTAAATTGATAACCTTACAACCAGACATTGCCATGCATAATCTGGAGGGCTGGAAACATATGGAAACCGCATTAGTACCGGGTATATACGATCAAAGCATAGCTGATGCAAATTTAGAGATTGATAGTGACCAGGCCCTAATGATGGTAAAAGAAATTGCCTTAAAAGAAGGACTTATGGTAAGCCCGTCATCCGCTGCAAATCTGTTGGGAGCAATAACTGTTGCCAACGAAATTGATACAGGAACAGTGGTAACCGTATTTCCAGACAATGCAGAAAAATATTCCGAAATCATAAATTCAACCTTTTAGATGAAATTGGTATTGAACAAAGATTTAATGGACAAAATGGTAGATCATGCCATAGAATCATATCCCATGGAATGTTGTGGATTTGTTTTTGGCAAAGAACAACCAGATGGACGAATACTTTCAGAAGTACACCGTGCTCCCAATAACCAATCAGGCGATCAAAGAAGGAGATTTGAAATAGACCCATTGGATTATTTAAAAGCAGAACGATATGCTTTGGAAAACGGAATCACTTTACTGGGAATTTATCACAGTCATCCGGATCATCCGGCTGTACCGTCAATACATGACTTAAAGCAAGCAGTACCATTTTTCTCCTATTTAATACTTGCTGCTAAAAAAGGTCAGGTAGATAACATTACTTCCTGGCAATTGCTTGAAAATGAATTTGAAGAAGAAAAAATTACCATAGAAAACCGAATTGAAACTTTAAACTAATAGAAATAATGGCAAAAATAATAATACCTACCCCGTTGAGAAAATTCACCAATAATTTGGCAACTATAGAAGTAGAAGCCATCAATATAAGGGAATCAATAAATGCACTGTCTTCCTTATTTCCAGATCTAAAAAAACAAATATTGGACGATGCAGGAGAAATTCGGCAATTTGTAAGGATCTACTTAGGTGATGAGGACATCAAAGTACTAAACAATGAAAAAACTCCAGTTACTCATGATGCAGTGATTAGCATTGTTCCTGCTATAGCCGGGGGAATATCAGACTAATTAACCATGAGCACCGTCAAATTCACCAAAGAGGAACTGGAAAGGTACAGTCGGCACCTAATCATCCCTGAATTTAATATTCAAGGTCAAAGACGACTTAAGAACGCAAAGGTGTTGGTAATAGGTTCAGGTGGCTTAGGAAGCCCATTATTACTTTATCTTACAGCAGCAGGTGTTGGAACCATTGGAATTGTTGATTTCGATGTTGTGGATGAATCAAATTTACAAAGACAGGTGCTTTTTTCAGTTGAAGACGTAGGACAATCCAAAACCTCCAGTGCTATTGAGCGTCTTAAAGGGCTCAACCCCAATGTAAATTTCATAGAGCATAATATCCGGCTTACTTCGGAAAATGCATTAGATATATTGGCTGATTATGACGTGGTCGCTGACGGAACAGATAACTTTCCTACCAGGTACCTGGTAAATGACGCCTGTGTTATCCTGCAAAAGACCAATGTTTACGCTTCTATCTTTCGTTTTGAGGGTCAGGTATCAGTATTTAATTATACTGATGAGAAAGGCAATACCGGACCCAATTATCGCGACCTTTTCCCATCACCACCACCTCCAGGTTTGGTGCCTAGTTGTGCAGAAGGTGGAGTAATTGGGGTGCTTCCCGGCATCATTGGAAGTATGCAAGCCAATGAGGTGATAAAAGTAATCACCGGAATTGGCAATCCACTGAGTGGCCGGCTCTTTTTATTCGATGCATTGACATTTGAAACCAGAACCTTGAAAGTCCATAAGGACAGCAGCCAACCCGGTATTGTAAAATTAATAGATTATGAAGTGTTTTGTGGTCTAAATCAGCAAACTGAGGATGTGTACAAGGTGAAAGAAATAACTGTACAAGAGTTGGAAAAGCTCAAGGATTCAGGCAAAGATTACCAATTAGTTGATGTGCGGGAAACGTACGAATATGAAATTGCTCATCTGGATGGATACCTAATTCCTTTGGGTCAGATTGAAGACAAAGTTGATAAAATTGATTCAAATAAGCAGGTGATCATCCACTGTAGAAGTGGGGTTAGAAGCGCTCAGGCTATTGAAACCCTTGAAAAGAAATTTGGGTTCACTAATCTATACAATTTAAAAGGTGGAATTCTGGCTTATGCCAAAGAAATAGATAACTCTCTGGCTAAGTATTAACTAGTTGTTATTGGTCGTAGGATATCCTACGACCAGTGCACTTGTACCGCCCGGTTGGCCTTTTTGGCATTGTTTATGTGGCAAGTAAAACATAACCACAGGAATCAATTTGATTTCGACAAATGCTACAAAAGTAATTGTGAATTTGTCAAATTTGTGGTTTGGTGTTTTCTAAAAACCTAACCTGAGGGATCGTTGTACAAGTTTTACCTTTTTGTCTTTGTCTGTTGCATACAGTCAATCCAGGTACTACATGCCCAGGTTATTACCATTATCGATCAGAATAATCTACATCCGGTAGAAAATGCCGTGATCTACAATAAGGATCATTCTCAAACCTTTACCAGCAACTACCGCGGACAAGTTGTACTAGATAATCTTTCGGAGGATGATTTGATCACAGTCAGTCACCCCTCTTACGAGTCTTATGTAATACCTGTTGTTCAACTGGAATTGTTTGACTACAAGATTGCGCTTAGACAACGAGTCATCCTAATTGATGAAGTGGTGGTTTCAGCCAATCGCTGGGAGCAAGATAAAAAACAAACACCCAACAGGATCCTCTCTATTGGTCCTCAGGATATCGAATTCAGTAATCCACAAACTACCGCAGATATGCTGGGCAAAACCAGTCAGGTGTATATACAGAAAAGCCAACTGGGTGGTGGCAGTCCTATGATCAGGGGGTTCGCGGCAAACTCAGTGCTGATTGTGGTGGACGGTGTGCGAATGAACAATGCAATATTTAGAGGTGGAAACCTTCAGAATGTAATCAGCATAGACCCTTTTTCATTGATGCACACCGAAGTATTATTTGGGCCCGGTTCGGTTATGTATGGGAGCGATGCTTTGGGAGGCGTTCTGCATTTCAAGACCAAAACTCCTGGATTTATTAGCGAAACCAAGCCTGAAATCGAAGCCAACTCAGTATTGAGGTACTCCAGTGCAAACAGTGAAAAAACCGGACATGTTGACTTCAGCATAAGAGGGAAAAGCGTCAGTAATTTTACCAGTATTACCTTTAGTGATTTTAATCATTTGAAGACTGGAAACAAGCGAACCAATAAGTTTCCAGATTATGGCAAACGATTTCAATTTGTTGAAAGGATCAATAATGAGGATAAGGTAATAGAAAACCCAAATGTAAATGAACAGATATTCAGTGGATATTCTCAATTGAACTTGCTGAATAAAACCAGATTCAGACTTAGCAATCACGCCGAATTAAGCTATACACTGAATTACAGTACCACTTCTGATATCCCACGGTATGACCGATTAACTGAAACAGATAAAAATGGAAACTTAAAAGCTGCTGATTGGTTTTATGGGCCTCAAAAGTGGTTATCCAACAGTATCCTGCTCGGTCTATATAATAAAACCAAGATATATGATGCTGCCAGAATTCAGTTTACTTATCAAAACCTTCAGGAAACCCGAAATGACAGGAAATTCGGAAGTGACTTATTACGGATACGCTCTGAAAATGTAGATATACTTACTTTTAATTTTGATCTTGAAAGAATATTCAACTCAAAACACACCATTTTCTACGGATTGGAGTGGTTCTACAATGATGTAGACTCCAAGGCAATTAAACGAAATATAATTACCGGCAATGAAACACCGATCAGTCCTCGGTACCCTGATGGCGGATCGGATTATTCGGGACTAGCTGCTTATGTAAGTCATAAATGGCAGCCCAATGCAACTGTAGCCATCACCAGTGGCTTGAGATATAATCAGGTTTGGCTGAAAGCACTATATACCGACTATTACAATCCTGGAGGTTCTTTAAATGCTTATAAAATCAACAATGGGGCAGTAAATGGCAGTCTTGGCGTTGCATGGATACCGACACCAAGCTGGCAACTTAACGCACTCTTTTCTACTGGATTTAGGGCACCAAATGTAGATGATATTGGTAAAATATTTGATGGCTCAAACGGGATTGTAACCGTACCAAATACCAACCTCAAACCTGAGTATTCATATAACACCGAAATTGGTTTTACCAAGTCCATTCAAGACAAACTTAAAATCTCCGCAAATGCCTACATTATATACCTGAACAATGCGATCATCCAGGATGATTTCAACTATCAGGGAGCAGATTCAATCTATTTTGATGAAGAAATGAGCAAAGTTCAGGCTTTAGTAAATGCCAATAGCGCAAACATATATGGAGGTAATATTCAATTGGAGTACGCCCTCACTCCTGATTTAGGATTTAATTCATCCTACACCATAACAAAAGGTGAAGATTCTGAGAATCGACCATTGAGGCATACCACTCCAAATTTCGGTTATTTATCACTAACCTATCGCTATAAGCAGCTTCAAACTGAACTCAACTACAAATTCAGTGGCAAGCGAAAATTTGAAGATCTTGCTCCCATAGAGCAGCTAAAAACACATTTATATACCTCTGACGGCTCCTTGGCCTGGCAGACACTCGATATTGTTGGGTCTTATCATTTCAGCAAGTTTCTTTCCTTAACCATGGGCGTTGAAAATATCTTCAACCTGCATTATAGACCCTATTCTTCTGGAATAAGTGCAGCAGGCCGCAATTTCGTCATTTCCCTGAAAGCCAGTCTATAACAAACTACAAACGGAAATATTCTACCAATTTCATGTTTGTATTTGCCGTACTATTTCCACTCTGGCGCTTGGCTATGCCGAGTGCCGTACTATTTCCACTCTGGCGCTTGGCTATGCCGAGTGCCGTACTATTT
>QIMC01000200.1 GCA_003232185.1 Flammeovirgaceae bacterium
CTATTAAAGAGTTCGTACCGTTGGTATTCTCCCAATTATCAGGCATCCCATCACCATCAGTATCAATTGGAGGAGGAATGGAATTTAAAATAGGCCATCCCCCTACATCATTGGGATGATCTATCATTCCCCCAGTATTATTTTGTACTTCATCTACAATCCTTTGATCAACAGCATCTCTTTTCGGAAATACAACTCCTGCGCAGGTAAGCACATCATTATAAGCTTGCATAGCAGTCGTTTCTGTAATTGAAGGAGCTGGTATTCTTGAAGTAATGATAAAAGGAGTGAGTAATGGACTGGTTTCTCCTAAAAAAGGACTTAATACTACATTGTTTTCTACATAAATTTGAAAGCTGGAAAACTGTGGTCCCTCCACCATTAAGTATTGCATAGTTGACAATGTTGAAGGACCAGGTTTAGCATAATTTTTTACATAATTTATTTTTGGGATATCCCCAGGGTTTTTAGCACCCATCAGTGATCCGAGGCGTTCAGGATTATATAATACATTATTCACAAAGTCTACTAATGTATTGCTACTAATATTAGGGAAACGTGCTTCTTGATGCGCCCAAAGATTGTGGTGTAAGCTGATACTGTCAGGAGAAACTCCTCCGGGGAAAGTTGCGATAGTCATGCCTCTGCTATGAGGCTCTCCATTATTTGGGGGGCAAGGTCCATTTCCTGGCCCACTTGGATTTAAGGTTTTTTGGTGGGTTGAACAGTAAAGGCCTTCGGAAATTATAGACCATTGTACGGTAATATTTTTGGCTGCATCAAAAATTTGCATACATTCATCCACTGCCCAGCTCATGGAGCAATGGTCAACAATAATATCATAGGCATTGGAGCTGCTAATGGATAGAGCATCAAGACTGCCAGATCCATTTACAAATTGATCGGGGCCAGGTCGAAATCTGATATACCGTATTATAACATTATGTGTGGTAACATTAACTATTGGTTTTCCAACAAATCCATTATGTTTAATTGTAATACCATCACCAGGTGCTGTTTGGCCAGCAATTGTTAGAAATGGATTAGTTATAATTATAGGAGTAGCAAGCGTAATAGTTCCTGAAATATCAAAAATTATGATTCTTGACCCTGATGATTCAACAGCATCTCTAAAGCTACCTGAGCCACTATCATTTAGATTGGTTACTTTGATTACAATGCCACCTCTCCCACCTAAAGAATTGGCTCCAAAACCTTCAGCTCCGGGAAAGGCTGGCAATTGTCCAAATAATTGGGTTTGACATGTTACAAACATCAATATTAAACAGTATCTAATCATAACCAATCTAGATTTAACTCGTTTGACTCTTTCTTATGCAAAAGGTTTAATGCTTGCAGGTAACGGATCAGATATGGCACATGCCTCTGGAACTTCTTAATATCTACTAAAGTATCGGTTTTGCAGAGCACTTTCAAGTAACCATTTAAAGGCATGAGCTATATCGTTTGTTGAACCAAACCTAAAGGTAGCAAATCGCACCTAACTCCATCCTTAGCAGTTTAGTCTTCATAACCAAAAGTAATAAATATGAAGATTTCAAAAACAGAACAAGGTTCAAAGGCATTGATCAGCCTTGAGCGAAGGTTACGTGTATCTAACCGTAGCGAACAAACTATCCGAAATTATG
This sequence comes from Flammeovirgaceae bacterium, assembly GCA_003232185.1. Lineage (GTDB taxonomy): Bacteria > Bacteroidota > Bacteroidia > Cytophagales > Cyclobacteriaceae > SZUA-3. Next base: position 1,650 of record QIMC01000200.1, read on the forward strand.
TGCGCAGTGTAAGGATCCTGATGGATTATCATGGTCAACTGCCTGATACACTGAATATTGACCAGGTGATTGACTTTCTCAATGACCTGCAGCAAGCACAGGAGCGTGGATGGCGGACTATCAAGATTTACGTAGCTGGTTTTATGAGCATCTATTACAGGCCAAAGAGTTTGCCCGACTGATTCCTTACCCAAAAGAGAAGCCGTCTTTACCCCAGGTATTAAGCAGGGATGAGCTTGGTAGACTGTTTGACCACTGTGGTAACAAAAAACATCGAATGATGTTCCAGTTACTGTATTCATCAGGGCTGAGGCGAAACGAACTGCTACACCTCAAAATAGAGGACATCATTACCGATGATGGCAAATACCGCATCCGTATCAACAAGGGTATGGAAGATAAGGACCGCTACACGGTGCTGTCAAAAAAACTGCTGCCCAAACTACGGGCCTATTACCAAGCCTACCGTCCGGAGAAATACCTGTTTAACGGCAGGGTCCCAGGTCAGCCGATGAGTTCTGCGGGCCTACGTCATGCCATGATTACAGCCACAAAACGGGCTGGTATTACCAGGGAAGTGAACCTGCATATCCTGCGACACTGCTTTGCCTCCCATGCATTGGAAGAAGGAATGAACATCAAGACCCTTCAATACCTGCTGGGCCATAGCAGTATCAATACCACCATGATCTACCTGCATATTAGTGAGGTACCCCTGACAAAAGCTTTTAGTCCAATGGACCGATGGGCAAAACTGTAAATTGCTACCATGGCTGGGGTTATGCACCAGTTTGGCAGTGCATACCTGGATAAACACCCTGTAAGTTTTGATCAGCTAAAGCTTATCAATGACATCCGGGCATGTAAAACGCAGCATTTAGGCAGCCATATGACAGCCTGCACCCAATGCGGGGAGGTTAAGGTGCATTACAATAGTTGTGGTAATCGCGGTTGTCTGGGCTGTCAGGGGGTAAAGAAGGAAAAGTAGATACTGGAGCGAAAGTATGACCTTTTGCCCGTCACATACTTTCATGTGGTCTTTACCCTGCCCTCGGAACTACGGGGTATCTGCCTGCAAAACAAAAGGCTGCTATACAACCTGCTTTTCAAGTGTGGGTGGCAAATCATTGAAGCATTTTCCAAAGACCCTAAACAAAAGTTGGAGGCCGCTTTGGGAATGATAAGTGTGCTACATACCTGGACACAGACATTAGAATATTATCCACACATTCACTGTATTGTACTTGCAGGTGGTATTGGTGCTGACGGTAAGTGGAAGACTACCAAAAGTGGGGGGAAGTTCCTGTTCCATGTAGATGCCCTGGCCCAAACCTTCAGGGGCAAGTTTATGGAGCTGTTGGTCAGCCATTATAAATCCGGTGACCTCCATCTGAGTGGTAAGCTTGCACCATTGCAGGACAGTGGAGCCTTTTGGGAGTTGAAGCGTAGCCTTTATCAGAAGCAATGGGTGGTCTATGCCAAAGACCCTTTTGGCAACCCGGCTACAGTTTTAGAGTATCTGGATAGATATACCCATCGCATTGCCATCAGCAACTACCGCTTACAGGCAATGGACCATCAAAACGTGACCTTCTGTTACCTTGACCGCAAGGCCAACGCAAAGCGAACACTCACCCTTTCCGGGGAGCAGTTCCTGGGTAGGTTCCTGTTACATGTGTTGCCTAAAGGTTACTGCAAGATCAGGCACTATGGCATCTTTGCTTCCCGGGTGAAAACCGCACAACTCCAGAAAGCAAGAAGCAGCCTGGGAGTGGAGCAAAAAGAAAAGGTGTGCTACACGGTCAGGGATGTGATCTACATTACCACTGGTGTTGACATCCACCTTTGCAGAGCATGCAAAGGCCTTTTGGTCACCATTGAAGAAACCCCCAGACCCAGGGGTTCACCTCAACTTCCAAAAGCATGCTAACCATCCATACTCTTATCAATGATATAAGGTCTCAGCGGGGAGCGTGGAACATCTATGTTCAAGAATCCGCAAAATCTCTGGAAACAGTGAACCATCAGTGCTTTATAACCTTCAAACACCTATCATCTGCCTTCAAACCGACAGGAAAACAACAAAAATATGCCATGTTCTCCCATCATTTGACTTCAGTAGACCCAATCAGGCAGTTAACCACCGGATTGAAATCACACAGGAGTAAGGTCTCCGAAGGGGCACTGGTTTAGGATTGGTCAACACCAGGAGAAAACACAGTTGAGTCATGCCAAACCGGTGACTTTCTGCTAGTGGTTCCACTGTGTTTGTCCCCTAATTGTTGTAGAGCGTTTTCTCATTCCCTATCCATTTGCTATTACTTGCTTTCAATTATTTTTTTAATGTTAATCAGGTCTTTCGTATTTGCCTTTTTCATCATTGTTGCCATAAGAGGGGCAAATAATTTAGAGAACCCTGTTGGATTTCCTTTATTTCTCAGCGTCATTTTTGTTGTTTGGGTGTCAATAGTCGTCCAAGTATAAGTTGTTTCCATTGGGAATGGTCCTTCCGCAGTTTTCATAACAAGTCTTTGTTCAGCAATTAATTCCGTAAACTCATATGTGTAAGAAAGCTTCCGTCCCATAAAATGGGCAACAAATGCTACCATAGACCCAATTACCAATGGCTTTGGTGTTTTCCATTCAGCAGATTTGATATTCTTATACCATTCTGGCGAATTATCAGGGTTGGATGCGTACTCATATACTTCATTTATTGATTTATTGATTGTTATTTCTGTGAATACATTTACCATTTTTGCTTATTTTTTATTACGATATTTTCTCTTTTTCTAATGCCCTACAAAGGATACGGCCAAAAGAAGTGGGGGACATTCCACCTACATAACTGTCGACTGAGATAAAGGTAGTTAATAACCTTGAAATGTCAGAATACTTGATTGCCCACCATTGCGATTTGCACGTTGTTAGCGGTAGGTGTTTATTCATATCCCAATACTTATTAATCGATGTTAAGTTCTAGTATATGTTTGAATATCAATCCTTTTTCATCAAGCAGTCTAAACTTGCTTTGTAACAAAGTAGTCAATGGTATTTTATTCTGACACATTAAAAATATTTCTTCAACTGTTAAAACAACAATTCTTGAACCGCTGTCCTGAAAATAGTTTAATGCTTCGCCTGTTACTCTTGAATATGAAATAAATAGTCCTTTTGAAAAATGAGACTTAGATTTCAATTTACTCTCAAATAGTATTAAGTCATCTTTTGGAATTTCCTTTGACTTATATTTTGCCTCAATTAAAATCGTATTTCCTTCAAAATTAAAACTTCCATCTATTTGGTCGTGTTCTGTTCGATATGAAGCATGTGGTTCTAATTCGAATGCCTCAAAAAGACTATTGAGATACTTTTCAAATTCATAACCTTTAGTTTGAGGAGAAGTAAGTTTTTCAATGTTCAATAATGATTCTTTTAAGCTATCATAATCGACACTTGGTTTTGCTGATTTATTAGAGTTTTGCTTTTTCGAATTAGTTGACTTTCCAAGCAGTCTTTTCCCGATTTCATATAGTTTATCAGATTTACCTTTTATGTCATCTTTTACTAAAGCATTATCATTCAAGTAATTTATGAGCAAGACAATCGCTTTTCCAACATAAGCGTCTGGTTCGTCTTTTATAAACTCTCTAAGCATTTTAGCTTTCGATAATCCTGAATATTTTTCATATATATCATACTGGACAACATCTTGCATAAATTCACCAAATTCTCTATTTGTAAAGTCAAGAACAAGTCCGCCTCCCATACCAAATACAGATTCAATTAATTTCTTTTCATTAAATGTGAGGTTTGCCATTTTATAGTATTTCAATTATTTCCATATGTAATTCGTTTGTCACTTACCGCTAACGAGAGTCTGTCTTAAAACTCACACTAAAAATATGCAAATTGATTGAACAAAGCGGATTGTAACCTACTATGGTGAAAAGAGTCAGATTTACCATTATTGAACAACAATTGTCGGGGACTGACAAAAATGATCGAAATGGGATCAAACAACTCTTTTGAAGCAATACTCAAGCAATACAAGGATCTTAATATGGACTTTAACCTTTCAAACCCAATTAGATTGAAGAGTCTCCTCAGATTGTAAGCGATGAATACCAAACCAACATCTGCCGAGGCCCTGTTCATCGTCTGCTTTGTTATAACGTAGTCAAAACCCCACTGTCTTTTCATGGTCCCAAATGGATGCTCAACAATAGCAGCTCGCTGCTTGTATAG
>QIMC01000423.1 GCA_003232185.1 Flammeovirgaceae bacterium
TTAAGCCTCAGCATGCCCTGCATCAGATTTTGCATGAAGCACTGCGCCAATAACTGCACCGACTATTGCTGTCATGACCGTGCCAATTACCACATCCGCTAAAGAAGCTTGCAAGTTAAGCACATTGCTGGTGGCATAAAAGATCAGGTCCCAATTTAGAGTCATTAGGAAGCCTATAGCCGCCCCCGCTCTGAGCCCGCTCTTAAAGGTACTAATGTGGGCCCATTTGAGAAATATGTAAGTTAGGAGTCCCGCTCCCGCAAAGCTACCCAGGATCAATGACCACCAGATCAGTTCGTCAGTTTTATACACTCCGGTAGCGCTGCCTAGGTTAGCATTGAAGAAATCCACGAATAAGAGTCCGTAAAATAAGTACCCCAATATGAAGTAAGTAATACCGCCAACTACTGTTCCGATAAGAAATTTTTTGATGTCCATAATGTTATGGTTTTTGTTTGGATTATAATATAACTAATTGAAAATGAAATGAAAACAAATTTATTCTGAATTTGATAAGCGATAACGTCTACCATACATGCTATGCTATTCAATTTCTTTTGCTACATTGAAGAGACTTGAATATGGAGAACACGCTGAACCCTTACCGTTTTAGGATTCAATCAGTAGACTTGTTACGGGGTCTGGTAATGATCATTATGGCCCTGGACCATGTACGCTTTTTTATGGGTAGTGCTACTTTTGCCCCGGAAGACCCTACCCAAACCAGTGTGTTGTTGTTTTTTACTCGATGGATTACCCATTTTTGTGCACCGGTATTTGTATTTCTAGCCGGAACCAGTGCCTACTTGTATGCACGAAATACTGATTGCGACCGTCGGACTCTTCGGAATTTTCTCTTTACCAGAGGTCTATGGATTATATTCGCAGAGATATTCTTGTTTAACCTGGTAGTTCAATTCCTTCCTTATCAGTATCTGATCTTACAGGTATTGTGGGTAATCGGCTGTTCAATGATTTTTCTGGCCGGCTTAATTTACCTGCCTCGTTCCATGATCTTGCTGTTCGGGTTGGTGCTGGTGTTTGGCCATAACCTACTGGATTATTTATTCGCTACCGGTGATGAAGGGTGGTTGTATAAAGTACTACACCAGAAGCACCTGTTTGTGGACTTGCCGTTACCGGTTTATGTCTATTATCCGATCCTGCCATGGCCTGGCATCATGGCATTGGGGTACGTTTTTGGCCGTTTATTGATATTACCACCACCCAATAGAAATGCACAAATTTGGACGGTAGGGTTAATTGGTGTGGTATTGTTCTTTGCTTTAAGAGCTGTTAATTATTACGGTGACCCGGTTCCATGGGAAATACAGGAACGAGGACTTATATACTCTTTTCTTAGTTTTCTCAATACTGAAAAATACCCCCCTTCCCTATTATTTATTCTTATGACTTTGGGACCAAGCGTACTGATGATTCCCTGGCTTGAAAAATGGCAGGGAAAAAAAGTAAAATTTATTAGCGTGTTTGGGAAAGTTCCCTTCTTTTTCTACCTGCTCCACTTTGTTATTATACACGTTATCGCTATCATTTGGTCCCAGTGGTATTTTGGAATCAGTGAGTGGTGGCTGGGATCGGCATCTGGATACCCGGAGGATTATCAGTTGGACCTGACGCTGGTATTTTCTGTCTGGCCATTGGTAATTCTCATTTGCTATCCCCTATGCCTATGGTTTGCCAACTATAAAAAAGCGCATAAAGAACAATGGTGGTTGAGTTACCTATAAAAAATAAGGCCAGGCCTACAAGAGACCCGACCTATCTTCAACCAGCTATGATTTTAAATATTTTCGATCCGTCTACCGGATCTTGGAATTGTCAATAAAATTATATTATTACTTAATTTATTGCAATTTAGTATTGATACCAGGTAGCATCAAATAGTAACCCCTATAATTTAAATAGTTAATAAAATGCTCATTTATGCACTCCAGGGATTGGTTTATGGAATGGGTCTATTCCTCTTCCGGAGGCCCTAAGGCTTCTATTTTACTGTATGTAGCTTCCGCCTTATCATTCATTTTGAGCTGTACATAAACCGTTTGCAAAGTTTCCAGCACCTTACGGTCTGTAGGTTCAAGTTCATACGACTTCTCAAGATAAGGGAGACATTTGCTGAATTCCACTTTGGCTTCTTCCTCTACTTTTTTTCCTTCTTTTTGGTATGTACGCAAATCCATATCATTGGCTTTTTTGAGAATTTCTGCGGCCTTATTATAATAGTTTACTGCCAGGTTAAATGTGGCATCAAAATACTCAGGATCAGCTTCTATGGCTTTTTCATAATTGGCTATCGCCGCTTCATCATCGTCAGTCAATTCACTGATGTAGGCCAAATTATAATACAAATTTGCGTTATCCGGTTCTGCTGCTATTGCTTCATTTAGTTTGGCTTTTGCTTCATCCGTTTGCTCAGTGATAATCAACAGATTGATTTCTTCCTTCATAAAGGTTTCATTATCAGGGAAGTGTTCTCTTGCCATTCCCAAAACTTCCAGGGCTTTTTCATTGTCCTTGTTTACACCTCTCTCCAGGAACACTACACTATTGTAGATATCCTCGGTGTGATAGTCCAATTCAATTAGTTTATAATAATTTACTAGGGCTTCTTCATAGAGTTCTCCTTGTTGAGCGGCAATTCCAGCATAAAAATAAGCAGTAGTATCTTCAGGTTTCAAAATGGATGATTTTCCAAAATAGTCCAACGCCTCTTCGAAATTCTCCTCATTGTATGCCGATGCTCCTTTGTTTATTAAAACACTCCAAATATTATCAACTTTGATGGTGCTGAGCCCATTATAGGCGCCATTTTCATCTATAGACATTGCTTTATTGTAAGCGGCAACAGATTCCGTCAAAGCTTCATCTTGCATGTCCTTATATTCAGACTCCTCAGAAAATGCAATTGATTCATATATCTCGCCTTTGGTGAACCAGGTTTTTGGTTTATCCATAGTTTTTTCATGACCAGTGGCCAAATCAATCTGTTCCTTGGCTGCCATTAAGTCTCCCTTGTCCATAAACTGGGAGGCTTTGTTAACTGCTGAGTTCTGAGCATAAACCCCAGTTGCCATCAGACAAAAAATAACAATCGATACAAGCTTTTTCATAGTGATGTTAAATTGTTCTTTGAAAAATTAAGTTAATAAATAATATTATCATATTTAGTTTTCGCTGGCCCCATTTTCTTTTTCTTCAATTTCCGTGCCTGTTTCTTCCACGAACTTCTCAATTTTCTCTACGGAACTGATTTCATCGCCTTTATTCAACCGGATCAGTTTGACTCCCTGGGTAGCTCTACCCATAACCCTGACTGACTGAATTTCCATTCTAATAGTGATTCCTGAGCGATTAATAATCATTAGATCATCGGTATCAACTACTTCCTTGATAGCTACTAACTCGCCGGTTTTTTCGGTAATGTTGATCGATTTAACGCCTTTACCTCCCCTTTTGGTGATGCGATAGTCATTAATTGAAGATCGTTTTCCATATCCTTTTTCTGAAACTACCATCAGGTCAGAGTCCTCTCTGTTGATACACACCATACCTACCACGCGGTCCTCTGCTCCTTCCAATCTCACTCCCCTTACTCCTGCAGCTGTTCGACCCATTGGTCTCACATCCTGTTCATGAAAATGAATTGCCCGGCCGGATTTTTTAGCAATAACAATATGATTGTCTCCATTGGTTAATTTGACCTCCAGTAACTTGTCGTCGTCTCGAATGGTTATGGCATTGATACCATTGGTTCGTGGCCGGCTGTAAGCTTCCAGGGTGGTTTTTTTAATGGTGCCCTGTTGGGTGCACATAATAAGGTAATGATTGTTGATGTAGTCCTCGTCTTTGAGGCTCTCCACATTAATAACTGCTCTGATTTTATCCCCAGGCTCAATGTTTATCAGGTTTTGGATGGCTCGCCCCTTGGCAATTTTACTTCCTTCAGGTATGGCCCACACCTTCTTCCAGAAAACCTTGCCAAATTCAGTAAATATCAGCAGATAATTATGGGTAAATGCGGTGAACAAATGTTCCGTAAAATCATCTGTCTTACTGCTAGCTCCTTTAGCTCCTACTCCACCCCTGCCCTGAGTCCTAAACTCGGTTAGCGGTGTTCTTTTAACATATCCTTCATGGCTGATGGTTATTACCATTTCCTCATTAGGGATCATATCTTCATCGGTAAAGTCATCTGCACTGTGAACAATCTCAGTTCGACGCTCATCTCCGTATCGCTCCTGAATCTCCTTTAGCTCATCTTTGATGATTTGCATGCGTATGTCCTCGCTGCCAAGGATCTCTTCCAGACCTTTGATAAGTGCTATTACCTCTTCGTATTCTTTTTGTATCTTATCTCTTTCTAACCCTGTCAACCGCTGAAGTCGCATTTCCAAAATCGACTTTGCCTGTATTTCCGAGAGTTCAAAGACTTCCATTAATTGATTTCTGGCAGTTTCAGGATCTCTTGAGTTTCTAATTAAAGAAATTACTTTATCGAGGTTGTCAAGTGCAATCAGGTAACCTTGAAGTATATGGGCCCGTTTTTCCGCTTCTCTTAAGTCATGTTCGGTTCGTCGAACTACTACTACATGCCGGTGGTCTACAAAGTGGCCAATTAATTCTTTGAGGTTTAGAGTGAGGGGTCTGCCTTTTACCAGTGTAACATTATTTACACCAAATGAGGATTGTAGCTGGGTCTGCTTGAATAAATTGTTTAATACTACATTTGGAATACTGTCTTTTCTCAGCTCATATACAATTCGCATTCCATTTCGGTCCGACTCATCCCTGATGTCTGAAATTCCTTCGATCTTTTTGTCATTAACCAACTGAGCCGTCTTTTCGATCATGTTGGCTTTATTCACCATATAGGGTATTTCGGTGACTATAATTCTTTCTCTCCCCTTACTGGTGGTTTCAAAATCAGCCTTAGCCCTCATTACTATCCGGCCTCTGCCTGTTTCAAATGCGGACCTTACTCCCTGATACCCATATATTATACCCCCGGTAGGAAAATCAGGGGCCGTAATATGCTCCATTAATTCGGAGATGGTGATATCATTGTTTTCAATATGAGCAATGATCCCATTGACTAATTCAGTGAGATTATGCGGGGGCATGTTGGTGGCCATTCCTACCGCAATACCGGAAGCTCCGTTGGCCAATAAATTAGGAATTTTTGCCGGTAACACCGTTGGTTCCTGAGTGGAGTCATCATAATTTGACTGAAAATCAACGGTGCTTTTCTTTATATCTGAAAGCATTTCCTCGGATATTCTCCGTAGTCTGGCTTCCGTATAACGCATGGCAGCCGGTGAATCTCCGTCTATACTTCCGAAGTTACCCTGTCCATCTACCAGCGGATATCGCAAGGACCATTCCTGGGCCATTCGTACCATAGTATCGTACACCGCGGTATCACCATGGGGGTGATACTTTCCAAGTACATCTCCAACGATTCGAGCACATTTTTTGTAGGGTCGATTGTAGTTGACTCCCAACTCATCCATGCCGAATAATATTCGTCTGTGAACCGGTTTTAATCCGTCTCTAACATCTGGTAGTGCTCTTGAAATGATGACCGACATGGAATAGTCGATATAGGCTCCCCGCATTTCATCCTCAATATTAATAGGGATGATATTTTCATTTTGACCTTCTGCCATAAAAAACTGGGTATTGGATAGTTAGCTGTAAAAAATGCGCCCGCAAGTTAATTAAAAATTGTGAGTATGCACGCGTTGTCAGGCACTTCTTACAGTATCATAAATGAATAAGTTTGGCAGTATGACAAGTTTCTGAAAATCTCAAATAACAAGCATCAAAAAGCAGGCTGAAATAGTTCGACACTCGGTTCAACCGAG
>QIMC01000262.1 GCA_003232185.1 Flammeovirgaceae bacterium
GCGAGTATCGTTGCCAAGATACTCAAATTGTGCTGCCCGGGCCACGGTATATTTCCAGGTTTCAATATATTCGAAGCGATAGAATTCGGTACTATTAGTAGGATCATGTGTATCAACAAAGGTTTGTACTCCCTCTACGAAGTTGTCTTCTGTGGGCTGTTGCCTGAAAGTAGAATAGACACTATCAATGGGTGGACTTTGCTTTAGTAATTTCCAATCGGATTGGTACTCCTGACCTTTGGTCTGTATAGAGAGTCTATATTGCCCACCAACTTCACCTCTGATGCCACCTTCGGAGGTGAAATAGTATCCATCATGTGCTTCTTCCAGGGTTTCTATTTCACCTGATAAGCTTTCTATGGTAACCGAAGCACCGGTCTCTAGGGGAAAGTCAAAACTCCCCAAAGCACTACTTCTGGACAGCTTTACCAGGTAAGGTCCTGGTTGGTCGGTAATCATTGCATTTACCACCAATAAACTGTTACCAGCAGGCACTTCGACATCAAATGGCTCACGGCAATTCTGGAGGAGTATTAACCACATAGAATATTGCAAAAGAAGTTTCAACCGTACCATCAGAATTTGAAGTTATAGGTAATGGTAGGTATGGGCTGGGCAAAAATCGAAAGCTGGTAGACTTGAATGTTTCCATTGCTGGAATCTGTAAAGACAGAGAAGGCATTGTTTCTTCCCAAAAGATTATAAACTGAAAATGTCCATGAGCCGTGGGCCAATTTTCCTACCTTATGGCTCCCCTCCAAATTAATGGCAATATCAACCCTCATGTAATCCGGTATTCTGAATTGATTGCGCTCTGTAAAGAACGGGATTACCTGACCATTAAAACTATATTGGGTGAAGGGCAAAGTAGTAGGCCTCCCGGTATGATAGGTGTAGTTCAAGGACAAATTGACCCTTCGATTAAATTTATAATTGGTAATCAATGACAAGTTGTGTGGTTGATCGAAATTTGATGGGTAATATTCTCCTGAATTGATCTGCTCTTCCGGGAAAGAACTTGCGGCTTTAATCTCACTTCTGGAGTAAGTATAAGACACCCAACCATTGAGCTTACCGGATTTTTTTCTCAATAAAAATTCCACTCCATAGGATCTTCCATTGGCGCTTATAATATCTGTTTCCAATACCTCATTTATTATTAAGTCTGCGCCACTTTTGTACTCCAGCACGTTGTCTACGGTTTTATAGTAGCCTTCAATGGATAGCTCCAGTCCGTTTTGGTAAAAGGTCCTGTATAATCCTGCCGAATATTGCAGGCCTATTTGTGGCTTAATATATTGATCACTTAGTCTCCATACGTCCGTAGGAGCTATGGCAGTAGTATTGGTTAATAGATGGATATATTGTCTGGTCTTATCTACGCTTAATTTTAATGAGAGGTTGGGCTGCAGTATGTAGCGCAAAGAAAATCTATATTCTAAACCCCCGTAAGCCTTAACCAATTCTCCTTTATCATAGTTAACCGTATCGGTAATAAAGATTTCCTCTTTGGAAAACCCCGGTTGGTAGGTATATACCTGTTGAGGACCCAATCGGCCAAACCCTGAAAACCGAAGGCCTCCGTATATGCTTAGTTTTGGTGACAGCACAAATTCATCCCCAATATATATTGCTGCCTCGATTCCTTTTTCCTCTTCCAGGTTTACACCCTTGATATTTGAGTCTACCCCCGGGTTGATGGTGCCTGGTTGCAACTGGTATACGGTTGTGTTTATTCCAAACTTCAAACTATGTGCGTTCAAAAACATGTCAAAATCAGCATTCAGGTTGCCCTGATTGATGCTATAGTCTAGATCAAAGGCTTGTTCCGGGGTACGATTGCTTTGGATATTATAGGTATAGTTGGAGTAACTCGAAGAGAAATTCCCGAAGAACTTGTTACTAAAAGTGTGCCGCCACTGCAAGTTAGCTCCAGTGTTGGAATAGGTAAACAAAGTGTCAGAATCAAGGCGAAACCGGTCCCTGCTATGATAAAAGGAGGCGCTAACGGTATTTTTGGCATTGAACTGATGAGTTACCTTGCCTATAATATCCGAAAAAGATGCGCTGCTGTTATTAAATACCGGATCATCCAATAAATTCAGTATGTAATCAGAATAGGTTGAGCGAATACCCAATAGGAAAGAACTGGTGTCTTTCTTAATAGGCCCTTCCACCGTAATACGTCCAGTTATGGGTGAAATACCTCCTGTTAAGGTTAGTTTCTTTTTATTTCCATCGCGAATACCGATGTCAAAAACAGATGAAATCCTTCCTCCATACTGTGCCTGTATGCCACTTTTATACAGATTTGCATTCTTGATCACATCAGGGTTAAAAACAGAGAAAAAACCGAAAAGATGGCTTGGGTTGTACACCACCATGTTATCTAGCAATATCAGGTTCTGATCAGTATTACCACCTCGTACGTTGAAGCCGGAAGCCCCCTCTCCCACGGACTGCACTCCTGGAATAGTAAGGGCAATTTTCATAATGTCCACCTCTCCCAATGCGGTAGGAATATTTTTTATGTCCTTTATATTTAACCTGATTACTCCAGTTTGGACACTTTCAACATTGTCCTTTTGATCGGAGATCACAATTTCATTTAGTGCAACCACTCTTTCCTCCATTTCCATATCCAACTGCCCATCGCCATAAATGGTAACCTGTGGAATAATCTCTCTCATGCCTATGGATTTAAAATGCAATGCAGTGGTGCCTTTAGGTAAGGAGACTAAGTAATAGCCGAAGGCATCGGTGATGGTACCTATCAATGGTTCTTCAATGAAGACAGATACTCCTATCATGGGTTCCCCCGAATTAATATCCCTAACATAACCAAAAACGGAAGCATTGCCTTTGATGAACCTTTGTTGTGGATCTCCTATGGTATAACTTAACACCGTCTCTTGGCGGGATATGTTATTTTCTACAGCAATATCAGGTATGGATTCCTGAAAATTGGTTGAGATATAGTCTGAATTTGTGGGCCACTGAGTTACCACCTGATAGTCTTTGGTGATAATCACTTGCCCATGATCCAGGTAAAAATACAAGTTGGTATTTTGAAAAACCTCTTTTAGGAACTGCTCCAAAGGTTGGGCGGTAGCAGCAACATTTACCTCAAATCCAGAAACCCAAGCATCCGGAAATAAAAACTTAATCGGATATCGACTTTCCAGATCATCGACTACTTGCTCCCAAGATACATTTTGGTATGAGGCATCAATGGAAAGTGGCTGGGATTGTCCATAGGTCAACCCATGAATAGCACAAAATAAAAAAAAAAGCCAAAACCTTATCATATCTATATTGGGCTATTACCCCTTCAGGTATTCCTGTACCAAAAGACACAATCAACAATATAACAAAAAAACGAATGATTTTTGTCATTGAGAAACCCTTTGATTCATCGTAGACACTTGTACTGAAGCATCGAAGTCAAGCGTTAATGTGGCTTCCTTAATTGATCTTGGCTGTTTCATTAGCTTAAGCCTTTGGGAAGCATCGGGTGGGCAATTTTTAACTATTGATTTTGTTACGGTCATTGCACTTTGTATGGATAAAAAAGTTTTCTCCAATATAGGATATTAAGACCTTTATATCTATTTATATATTATTTTTGTTTATCTTTATACTTTCAAAAATAAATTATATGGATACTCAAGAAATAAACAGCAGCATAACCGAACCTACCATTGGGGAAATGGTCGCTGATGACTATCGCAAAGCTGAAGTTTTTAAAAGATTTGGAATAGATTTCTGCTGTGGCGGTAAAGACCAATTGGATAGAATCTGTATCAAGAAGGGAATTAGCCTGGCAAAAGTAAAACAAGCGCTAAATGAACTGGATGAACCACAGCAAATACGTTTTTCGCAGGATTACCAAAATTGGGACATTGATATCCTCTCGGATTACATTGTCAATACCCACCACAAATATGTGAACGATGCGCTTCCCCTGCTGGGTCAGTTCAGTACAAAAGTCGCGAAGGTTCACGGAGCCTCCAATCCGGAGGTGATCGAGATAGCCCGCCTCTTTCAGGCTGTTGCCAATGAATTACGTATGCACATGGATAAGGAAGAAACCATACTGTTCCCTTACATCAGGCAAATGGCCATGGCCAAACACCTTGGTGAATTGTTACCTCTTTCACCATTTGGCACCATCAAAAACCCCATAAATATGATGGAGGCGGAGCATGAATCAGCCGGGGGAAATATGCAAGCAATCAGCGAATTGAGCAACGGATATAATCCACCTGAATGGGCCTGCAACACTTACAAGGTACTATATGCCAAGCTACAAGAGTTTGAAAATGACTTGCATCAGCATGTCCATTTAGAGAATAATATTCTATTTCCTAAAGCAATAAAATTCGAAGAAGAACTACTGTCATAGGTGTGGTGGGCTAAAAAACTCCATGGGTAAATCTCTATACAGCGTGGTGAAATGATTATTTCTCGAATACCACATCCCCTCCTACCAGGGTCTTCTTGACGTCCAGTAACCCGTCTTGAAATTCAAACAGAATCAAATCTGCACGCTTGCCCACTGCTATCTCGCCCCTATCGTGCAAATTCAATAGACGCGCCGGGTTTTTAGTGGCCATGTCAATAGCTTGGCCCAGTGTACATCCGGTGAACTTGATCACATTCTCTATACCACGGGTAATGAGGAATGAAGCCCCTGCAAGTACATTTTCAGAAAGCAACATAATGGCTCCTTCTTCAGTCATAACCAATTCCTGACCGAAATCTTCATACCTGCCCGGAGGCATCCCGGATAAACGGGTGAGATCCGAAACCAATACAGTATTTTCTGGACCCTTGGCCTTGAAAAATGTTCTGACCTCTTCTCTGGTCAGATGAAATCCGTCAACAATTATACTGGCGGTTAAACGATCATCTGCTAATTGCGGCCATAGTGGATTATGATGCCGGTGAATGGTATTGGCGCATCCGTTGCCTAAATGAGTGGATACTGTGGCCCCCATTTCTATGGCTTCATTTATATCATCGGTCAAAGCAGCTGTATGACCAATGGCCACAACAATATCCTTTTCGCGACACTTGCGGATGAAATCCATGGCCCCTTCTAGTTCCGGAGCAATGGTAACTTCTATAATTCTATTACCTGAAGCGCTATACCATTTTTCGAACTCTTCCCAATTCGGGTCTCTAATCCACTCAAGATTGTGAGCACCCCTATAACCGGCCTCAGGAGAAATAAAAGGTCCTTCAAGATGAAATCCCGGTATGGATTGGGCCAAATGTTCATCGTCCTCAAGCAGTTGTGCGATATTTTCAAAACTTTTTAAAAGCACCTCCCCTGTTTGGGTGGTCAGGGTTGGCAAATAGGTGGTAATACCCTTTTCCCAGAACCCTTCGGTAATTTCCTTCAAGCCATCATGATCAAGACCGTCACCAATAAATGAGTGTGATAAATATCCGTTTACTTGATGATCAATTAATCCAGGAGCCAGATAATACTTTGGTTCTTCCTCACCTTCCACGGATCTTGATATTTCTTTTATAAAACCGTCTTCCACAATTACCGAAATCGGCAAGTCATCCAAATAGGATATTCCCTTTAACACCATTTTTTCTACACTTTGTTGCTTGTCGTCAGGTTTCTCGCAGCCTAGAAAAATCACTGAAAACAAAACTACACCATATATTGTATGCTTGACCATATCCCTATGTTAATATATCTTTTACTACTTTCCCATGTACATCCGTTAATTTATAGCGCCTTCCTTGCAATTTAAAAGTTAATCTTTCGTGATCAATTCCAAGAATGTGCAACAAAGTGGCCTGAAAATCATGTACGTGGACCCCGTTTGATACTACGTT
>QIMC01000271.1 GCA_003232185.1 Flammeovirgaceae bacterium
TCATCTGAAACTCCTGCTGCAGCCCTTTCTTCTTTGGACATTTTTATATGCGAGGTTAGGCACGGGATGCTAATAGTCGTTTCCACTCCGCCCAGGCTAAGTGCCGGTTTGATCAACCTAAGTCGCTTGCAAAACTCTGGTGCTGTTCCAATGGATTTCAGTTCAAATGATAACATGCCGCCGTACCCTGACATCTGAGACTTTGCTATATTATGCCCTTGATGTGACTCAAGACCCGGATAATAAACCTTTTTGATGGCCGGATGTTCCTGTAATGCATGGGCTATTCGTAAGGCGTTTTCATTCTGGCGTTGTACCCTGATCGACAACGTTTTCAGGCTTCTCTCAATCTGGTAGCAGGTCACAGCATCCAGGCTTCCTCCCCAATTCACCGCAGTGGACTGCATGGCTTCGCGCAGATGGCTACTGGTTATCAGGGCCCCAAAACAAAGGTCACTATGACCCCCAAGATATTTTGTCCCGCTATGCATCACTACATCTACTCCAAGTGTTATCGGATTTTGGTTAATTGGAGAGGCAAAAGTATTGTCAATAATGGAGTTCATCTGGTGATCGCGGGCTAGCTGAGCAAGACCGGAAACGTCCAGCACACTCAATAATGGGTTGCTGGGAGTTTCGAAGTACAAAACTTTAGAATTGGATTGAATGGCTTGTTTAAAATTGTCAATACCCGTGCCTTTTACCAGCGTAAAAGAGACCCCGAGCCGTTCCAATTGAGACTTAGCAAAAAAGTAAGTGCCTCCATAGATCTGATCCTGAATAACCACATGATCGCCTGGTTTGAGCAGGGCCATAAAAGCAGTGCTGATTGCAGCCATTCCGGAGCTTAATACCAGGCCTGCTTCACCTTTTTCCAGAGCGCATAATTTAGCTACGATCACCTTTTGATTGGGGGTGTTGAAATACCTTGGGTAAGCCGGGTCTTCCCGGTCCAGGAATTGAAATGCACTGGAAGTAATAATTGGAGAGTTTACTCCTCCTGCAATGGGGTCCAGTAAGGCCCCGGAGTGTACACATTGTGTTGCGGTTTTTAGATTGCTATTTTCCATGAATCCTAGATTTGATATTGAACGGGGGCAAATTAAGTAGTAGCATAGGTTTTATCTATTATTTTGGTAATATTTACAGCTTTCGAGTAAAGTTCTGTACTTAAATAATAGACAACAATGGACGGGAGTAGACTGGAGGTAATGAACCATGTTGAAAAATTTGTGGTAAAAAAATTGCCCAAGTTTCTTAGACCCATCGATCAAAACTGGCAACCATCAGACTTTCTGCCAGATGCCAGAGACATTTCATTTTTTGACGATGTCAGGAATCTGCAGGATCGAGCAAAAGAATTGGCCTATGATTTTTGGGCTGTCCTGATTGGCGATACCATTACTGAAGAAGCATTGCCAACCTATGAGTCTTGGCTGGCTGGAATGGAAGGGGTGAATCAGCAGGATGGAACCAATGGTTGGACTCGCTGGATACGCGGCTGGACTGCAGAGGAAAATCGGCATGGTGATTTATTAAACAAGTATTTGTATCTATCGGGCAGAGTGGATATGAGACAGATGGAAATCAGTACTCAATATCTATTAAGTGATGGATTCGATATTGGTACCGCAGCTTGTCCTTATCGCAATTTTGTTTATACCAGTTTTCAGGAATACGCCACCCTGATCAGTCATAAAAGAGTTGGGGCTATCGCTTTAAAGCAAGATAACCCGGACTTGGCCAAGATATGTGCAAAGATTGCCGCTGACGAAGGAAGGCATGCTCATGCTTATCAGGCCTTTGTTATTAAAATCATGGAAGTAGATCCCAGCGAGATGATGTTGGCTTTTGCGGATATGATGCGTAAGAAAATAGTCATGCCGGCACACTACCTGCGTGAACTGGGGGTGGAACTAGGGTCAACTTTTACTCATTTTTCAGATGCCGCCCAACGATTGGGGATTTATACTGCCAACGATTACATAGATATTTTGGAGTCTCTCCTGGTTATTTGGAATGTGGATAAAGTCCCAGATCTCAATGATGCTGGGGAAAAAGCAAGAGACTACTTGATGAAACTACCGGACCGGTTGCGTAGGGTCTCGGATCGACTCAAGATCCCTGAGCATCAATATGAATTTAGTTGGATAGGAATAAAATAATTTCCTGGCGGTATATCATTCAATACGTTTCTGACGAAGCTCATGGTAGCTGATCTGAATTCCAGGGTTCTCCACACTGCAATACCTTATAAGGTTGTTGGAGCTTTTCAGCCGAGATGGTAAAGTCTACCGGATTTGCGGTATTGAAAGCAAACATATGGTAATGGCAGGGTATCACCAAACCAGCGCCAATAGCTTGAGCTAATAGTGGCGCTTCCTGATGATCCAGATTGCCAGCCACCCGGCGTTCAGGTTTGTTCCCATTGATAGGGAGAATGGCAAGGTCTACCCCAAAAGGTTTTAGCGTTTCTTCCATGTCCTGATACCACAAGGTATCACCACTGTGATAGATCTTCCATGGCCCAAATTCCACCACAAACCCCATATATTTGCAACGACCCTGTTGGTCTCTTTCAAGTTTGTTATGAGCTGCCGGTACTCCGTGGAAAGTGAAATGGCCCAGGGTAACTTGCTCTCTTTCATTTAACCCAATGGGATAGTTGTGGTCACAGCCAAGTCGCTCACAAACAAAATCCCGGTTGGCTTCAGGAATGATCAATTTCATTTTCGGGTTCGCAGAAATCAACGGGCGCAGGGTTTTAGCATCCAGGTGGTCAGTGTGATTGTGGCTGCTGGTGGCTATATCAATAAAATCCAACCTAGCGGGATTCACCGCCCGCTCGGTCATGCGCACATGTGGTTTGTCTGTGGCAGCGTATTTTTTGGTTAATGAGTCGGAAAGATAGGGGTCTAAAAGTATGTGTTGACCTTTCCACTGGATCAAAAACCCACTTTGTCCCAGCCACCAAAGATAGAAACGGTCCGATTCTTTATCTGCATTTCGGATATTTTCCAATAAGGCGCCGGGCTGTAAGTAAGGTTTTATCATACTGGTGAGCTATTCGATGGTTGCAAGGATTCCCGGGTTACAATTTTTCTCTAACCAATTGTGCGCCTTTTACCATATTTGTCAATTTCTTCTTTGCTGCCCATCGGGCGGTTTGACTTAGGCCACAATCTGGAGCGATAGCCAGTTTATCCGCAGGAACATACTCCAGACATTGTTCAATTCGGGCTGCCACGTCTTCAGGAGTTTCGATATAATAACTTTTAACGTCAATGACACCAACGGCAACATCCATCTTCCTGGCAAACTCCGCAATCAGTTCGATCTCTGCAAATTCCCGGTTGGCCATTTCCACATGCACCTCATCAACTTTGAAATTAAGGAAGTCGGGTAACATAGGAGTAATACGCCGATAACCCACTGGGTGTCCCTTATAATTTCCAAAGCACAAATGAGTCGATAAACGGCACTTACCTACTACCGATTCCACGGTACGGTTAAAGATATCTACAAACCTTTTTGTGTCTTCCTTATAGGCGTAGCAACTCATAGAGGGCTCATCTATACCAATTTCCTGACATCCTGCGTCTACCAGGTCCTCCAGTTCTTTTCGAACCATAGGCAGAAGGGCCTCTGTAATGGCGTATCGATCTGGGTATTGTTTATTTGGTAGTAATCGGCCGCTTAAGGTACCGGAGTCAGGCGTTTTAAACGAAGAAATTCCTCTACCACACCCAGACCGTTGGGAGCTGCAAGTTCATCAACAAGAGCATGTTTACCCCGTTGATCATGAGCTGGTGGACCCCAAAGTCGTGGCGATATTGTTTCTTTTTTTATCCCCTGTAAAAAACCGTAAAAGGAAAGGTTAAAATCGAGGCGGGTTTGTTCACCATCAGTGATTAAGTCCAGACCAGCAGAGACCTGATCATGAATGGCTGCTATTACCGCATCATCAATCATTTCCTGAATATCGTTTTGACCAAACCGTTCCAGGTTTTGGGATGCAAACTCAAGCCAGGCTGGAAAGGGATAACTGCCAATTACAATAGTACGTATGGGTTGTGATTTCATATTAATATTTCAAATAAAATTATTACAATACACTATTTTCCAGTCACTTACAGATGGTTTCCGGGCCAGACTGGAATACATTACTTTCCAACGTCCTGGTATAATTTTGCTAGCCGGTTGCTCTTTTCGCCCCCACTACTGCTGCTCCACTTAATACCTTAGGCGGTTGGCCGGCATTGGTTAACAGTCTTGCTATTTCTGCTTTGAGACAGTTGATAATTATGGTGCCTCCAACCGTGGAAATGGGAGAGACCGGGGTATCCAATCCAGGAACCATAACGGAAGCATCACCAGCGGGTGCTCCGGTATCCAATATCAAATCCGCAAAATCAGTGAGTTTACAGCCGTCAGATCGCTTGCTGATAGATTTTTCCAAGTGAGCCAAGGAAACCAACACCACTACTTTTATACCTTTTTCCTGAAATATCTGTGCTATCTCGATGGGCACAACATTGCAACCACTGCTGGAAATAACCAATGCGCTGTCCTGATTGGTAAGATAAAAG
Source organism: Flammeovirgaceae bacterium (assembly GCA_003232185.1). GTDB lineage: Bacteria > Bacteroidota > Bacteroidia > Cytophagales > Cyclobacteriaceae > SZUA-3. Next base: position 4,590 of record QIMC01000271.1, read on the forward strand.
TTTCGCAGAATTCGCTCTGCCAGCCCCTCGACATTCTCCAGGTACATGGCCTGCCGTTGACCATTTGCGCCCACCACCAGATTGTGAAAAGTCAGTGACAATTCCACAATGGGGTTAAAGCCAGGAAAGGAACCATAGCGTGGCCACATTTCCTCTACCATGATGCGGCTGTGCCCAGAACCAAATACATGAACCATTCGCCCACTGAGAATGGTATCTGAAAACCACTGCGCAGCAGTTAGTAATTTACTTTTTTGATGAGCTACAGATTCAGTGACTTGCTGACATTTCTGAAGATATGAATCAATAACAGACATACAGATGTATTTAGTAGGTATCAATCAGGGAGCAACTGTTTGTGATCGAGCAAACAGCGCCGCTCCAATGGCACCTGCAAACTCTTCAAATTTTGCTAATTTAATCGGCGTTGCTTGACCTTCAGGCCTCCACTCGTACAGATCAAGAAAGGTAGATAGTGGATCCAACAAATGTTCTCTGGCTTTGGTTATGCCTCCAGCCAGTACCACAAGGTCAGGGCTAATGACATTACAACAGGATACAATTCCAAGCGCTAGTTTACGTATCGCAGTCAGCCATACATAGGTTGCCCAGGTGTCACCAGCCAAATATGCGGTTACCAGTTCACTTGAATTGTTGAACTTTCCTAATGAACGATTGAGCAAGGTGGCCTCTCCCACTGCATCTTCAAGGCTGCCGCTAATGCCAGTAATATCCCTGGAATCCCTGGTACTGTCAACCGAGATGTGGCCCACATGACCCGCCCGATGCAAGAAACCTTGTTGTAGCTCACCATTGATCAATAATCCGCCACCAATTCCTGTACCCAGGGTAATCATGACCACGTTTTGGAAATCAGCTGCTACACCCCATTGAGACTCCGAAACCAATGCCGCATGAGCATCATTTAGTACATGTACATCCTGATTCAGGAATTTTGACCAATCAAAATGTTCAAGACCTTCTAAACGGCCGGGCATGCAACTAATGATCCGGTTTTCGTTATCGGTTAGTCCAGGGGCCGCTAATCCGACGCACTTGACCGGGGCATCTATTTTTCCGATTAATTCTTCTAGAATCTTGGCGGCGGCTTGCTGCCATTCGCCCTGGTGATCGTTGGTTTCAACAATGCTCTTGTACCTAACCTCATTTTCTGCAATTACCACTCCTTTTATATAAGTTCCGCCAATGTCCAATCCCAGGTATATATCTTTCATAATTCTGGGATTTGACCTTCACTGATACTCCAACCACCATCTACCGATAGCACCTGTCCTGTAATAAATCCGGCCTCTTCTGATAGTAAAAAACAGCAGGCGCCATCCAGGTCATTTGGTTGTCCGATACGGCCCCCATCCAGGGGTTGCTTGGTTCGAATGAATGATTGGATGGTACTATCCTGAGCAGCTCTTTTTGCCATTGGGGTCTCTACCAATGCCGGAGCGACCACATTAACCCGGATATTATTCTTGGCATAATAAGAGGCAATAGACATACTAAAACCAATTATGGCTGATTTAGCAGCGGCGTAGGCATGTGTGCTAAAGTACTCCGGGGATGGAGAAAACCCTAGCACTGAGCCCATATTAAGGATGGCTCCGCCAGCGCCTTGCTCCAAAAAAGTTCTGATAGCCGCACGGTTGGAAAGCATTGCCGAAGTTAGATTGAGCTCGAAAGTAGTTTGCCATCCTGATAATGTCATTTCGTGTAGCGGCCCATCACCCGCTTTTCTGCCACTGCCACCGGCCACATGATAAAGACCATGCAATTGACCCCAACTACTGCGACAAATAGCGATGGCTTCTTCAGCAGTCCCTTCCATGGTGGCATCACTACAAATAGCCAACCCAGAATCACTCAATTGATCCTGAGCCAAATTACAAGATTCTTGATTTCTACCAGTGACTACTACTCGTGCCCCTCGCTTTACCAGGGCCTGAGCAGCTGACAGGCCAAGCCCGGTGGTGCCACCGATGACTACTATGTTTTTTCCTTCAAGCATTTATACCAGTTTTTCAGAAATAACCCCGGTTTCTTTGTGTTTTATGATCACCTTTTCCCTGCCATCCGGTAAAATCTCACCTTTTATCAGATAATGATCATCATCATAATCCTTGGTTTCTACATTTGCCAGTAATCCGGTTTGGCCTCTCCAATCATCTAATTGTACCGGTTCCCATTTCTTTGACTTTGCTGAAAGATAGCAGGCATCCATGATTGCATTGACCACATAACCGTCATAGAAAGTTTCCATTGGCTCGGTTTTGTTTTCTATGGCGTTGAACATATCGGTAAACATATCGGTATAACCCAATTCATGTACCTCATCTCCAACAGGGAACAGCCAGCCTTTTTCACTTTCAGATTTCTCTGCTACATAACCTTCCATTCCGGCATCGGTAAATATTTCAAATCCGGTACGCAGAAAGTGATCAGTACGAATGTTGCCTTCGGTGCCTGAAACTTCATCCCTAAGGTCCATGCCTCCCCGGTAAGTCCAGCTGACCTCAAATTGACTGATGGCGCCATTTTCGTATTTTATAAGTCCAATGGCATTATCTTCAGCTTCAATAGGTTTAACCTGAGTAGCGGCCCAACAAACCACCTCTACCGGTCTGATGTCCTTGCCAATGTAATTCCTTCCTATCTCAATGCAGTGACAGGCAAGGTCGACTATTGCGCCACCTCCAGACATTTTAAAATCCCAAAACCAATCACTGTGTGGGCCGGGATGGGCCTCGCGTGACCGGGTCCACAGTACTTTGCCCAGAGCGCCTGCTTTTACGGATTGTAGGGCCTTTAGAGTCTTGGGTGTATAGGCCAAATCTTCCAGATAACCATGAAATACTCCGGCTTTTTCAACTGCTTCCAACATCTCTTTGGCTTCTTCCGCTGTTCGCGCCAACGGTTTGGTACATAATATCCCTTTTCCTGCTTCAACAGCTAGCATTACCGCTTCATGGTGCATGTGATTTGGTAAACCAATCACCACAATATCAGTTTCCGGATCCTGAATGGCACTGGTCATATCTGTATGGGTATTTGGAATGCCCCATTGGTTTGCAAATGTTTTGGCGCGTTCATCAGTTCTGGAATAGACAGCATGTACCCGGTCCCTGCTACGCTGACCGTGCAAGGCCATGGTATAAAAAGTGCCAATAAGCCCGGTGCCCAGCATGGTAATTTTTTGTGATTTCATATCAGTTTAATAATTGAAAAATTATTATTTCCAGTCTCCAATATCACCAATCCTCATTTTCAATTTCGATACATTTTTACCATCTTATGATTATATATTAACATAATTCGATTTTCGAGCAAGTTGCTACCTAATTATTGATACCATAATGAAGCCCATACTTGAAAAACTAACTACCCAGGAGCCTCGATATTCATTCGTGCTGCAAAAAGATGAGTATGACAATTATCCGACACCCTGGCATTATCATCCAGAATATGAGCTGGTACTCGTGGTAAAAAGCACAGGGCAACGAATTATCGGAGATTCCATGGAGCATTTCAAGGAAGGAGACTTGTTTTTCATGGGCCCAAACCTGCCACATGTATTTAACAACGGCCCCGAATATTATCAGGGAAATCCTAAATTAAAGGCCGAGGCCATTGTGGTGCATTTCAACCATGATTTTGCAGGAGACAGGTTTTTCGATCTACCGGAAATGTCGGCAGTTAAACAATTATTGACCAATTCACGCTGGGGGCTTAAGATTCTGGGTAGGACCAGAAAGAAAATCGCAGAGGGGATGGAAGAGATGTTAAAAGAATCGTCAGCACAAAGGCTGCTTCATTTGCTGCAGCTATTGGAAGAATTGTCTATTTCAGAGGAATATCGGATGTTGGCAAGCATGGGATACGTGCAGATGGCTCAGCAAGAAGATGCCAACAAAATGACCAAGGTTTACGATTTTATTATGGCACGATTTAGAGATCCTATCACTTTGAATGAAGTAGCACATATCGCCAACCTTACCCCACAGTCATTTTGTCGATTTTTTAAATCTCGTACCCGTAAAACCTTTTCTCAGTTTCTCAATCAGGTAAGGGTTGGGTATGCCTGTAAATTGATGTCAGAAGAACATCTAAATATCTCGGATATTTGTTTTCAGAGTGGCTTCAATAATTTATCAAACTTCAACCGGCAATTTAGAAAGATAGTGAACAGGTCACCATTGTGCTATAGAAAGGAATATTTGGTTGGGAGATTTGAATTGGACTAAAGAAAATAGCAACAGCAGGAACTTGCCGGGTTTAATGCTGTTGCACCACCTTCATTCCAATTTTGACAATCCGCCCATGCCATCAGGAAGTGAAACCAGGTAGGCAATCAGATCAGATAATTCTTCCGGGGTAAGTAGCTTATCCAGGCCCGGAGGCATCATGGAAGTACTTAATGGTTCAATCTCAATTATATCTTCGTTTTGAATACGAATAGATTGACCTGGGGCAATTTGCATAATTATTGCTTCATCCAGTTGATCCTTAATAATACCGGAGTAGCTGGTGGTTGCGGTAGTAACCTTAGAAGTTTCGTGTTCCCTTGCAAAGCTTGCTTCCGGATACATTACGGCCTCCAGGATATCATGCCTGGATCGAATTTCACCAATGTTTGTCAAGTCTGGCCCGAAGTCCCCTCCCTGATCCTCAATGGCATGGCAAGTGGAGCAAATTGATTTCCCAAAAAACAGTTTTCTGCCTTGTGCAACGTCTCCTTTAGTTAATTGAGACTCAATTAATTGCAAATTCGAGAGACGAGTGGCATTCTGTGTTCGTGCCCTAGTCATTAACGGCTCGGCAGATGTCTTTACTGCTTGAGAGTAATTGTTGAACAATCTCTGCAAATCCTGCTCCGAAAGATTATCCAATCGATTTGAAGAATTTTGTAAAGCAGTGACCAGTGCCTCCCCAACCTCTTCACTGCTATTATCCTCAAAAGTGCTCACCAGGTTGGGTACCAGGAATATATCTGCTTGGGATACCTCTTCTTTGGCTAGCTGTAATAACTGGTCATCGTTTAATTTTGCAGATGCCAGTACAGCCGCGGCTAATTGCCTGATAGGGGATTCATTTTCTTTGCCCAGATATTTCAACAACACCTTATATTCAGCCGCTGAAATCTTTGCTTCGAAGTGGAGCTGTGCACTAAGCGCCTTCAGTCTGAAGTTGGCAGCAATCTTAGGGTTTGAAACAATCAGTTTCAATTGATCATTTAAAGGGGTGATACTCCTTGATTCGATAAGATCCAGTACCAACATCCGAATTTCAGGATCCTCTTCCTGCAATAT
>QIMC01000003.1 GCA_003232185.1 Flammeovirgaceae bacterium
TCCTACGGATGTGATTGTAGGATTTCAAGGAGTCAAAGAATACATCAACTCTCCTTCTCGTTATTATGGTGCTATCATTGGACGAGTTGCCAATCGTATTGCCAGGGGTAAATTTACGTTAGATGGGAAAACGTATCATGTAGCCATCAACAATCCACCTAACTCATTGCATGGAGGTGAGCCGGGTTATCAGGATGTTGTTTGGGATGCCAATCAGCTTAATGATTCAACCTTGCAACTGAGTTACCTGTCAAAAGACGGAGAAGCAGGATATCCCGGAAATTTAATGATTCACGTAACCTATGCATTAGAAGCTGACAATGCTTTAAAGATCAGTTATGAAGCACAAACGGATAAAAAGACAGTGGTAAATTTGACCAATCACGCTTATTTTAATCTCAACGGAGAAGGGAGTGGAACTGTTTACAATCAATTATTGCAAATAAATGCCGACCGTTATACGCCGGTTGATTCAACGCTAATTCCAACAGGAGAATTAGTTTCCGTTAAGGGGACACCTTTCGACTTCCGACAGTTGACAGCCATTGGTAAACGGATTAAAGAAAAAAATGATCAACTGCTATACGGTAAAGGATATGATTTTGTTTTAAATAATCCTAAACCTGGCACTCTGTATCATGCCGCAACCGCAATAGGTGATAAATCAGGTATTGTGATGGATGTCTATACGGTTGAACCGGGTTTACAATTTTACAGTGGTAACTTTATGGCAGGCAAAAACATCATCAAACCAGGTGTTAAAGACAATTATCGTACAGCATTCGCCTTGGAGACACAACATTTCCCTGATTCCCCTAACCACAAAAACTTCCCATCCATTGTGTTAAAACCCGGGGAAAAATATTTTTCTTACAGTGTGTATCAGTTTTCAACAAAAAAGAATTGAATTCAGCAGATAAATGAAACAAAATAGTCATCCCCAATTTATCAGTTGAATACAAATTAAGTGTGAGATGAAATTGTGGGTTCCGAGGAAGACAATGAAAATATCAGTGTGGACAAAATGAATATTTAGTCATTGAAAGATTATAGGTAATACGATAAACATCATTTTTAAACAATTTAGTATGAAAACATTAAGAGAATTTGAAGCGTGGTTTGTTACAGGCAGCCAACATTTGTATGGGATGGAAGTGCTTAAAAAAGTAGAAGAACATTCGATAGAAATCGCAAAAGCTTTCGATGCATCATCCATAATTCCCGTGAAGATTGTCTTTAAACCCGTAGTAAAGACACCCGAAGAAATTTATCAAGTATGTGTAGCCGCCAATTCAACACCAAATTGTATTGGGATTATCACTTGGATGCACACCTTTTCGCCAGCAAAGATGTGGATTGCGGGGCTTAAAACACTCAACAAGCCTATTTTGCATTTGCATACTCAGTTCAATCAAGATATTCCTTTCTCAGAAATCGACATGGACTTTATGAACCTCAATCAGTCAGCCCATGGTGGCCGTGAGTATGGTTTCATGATGACCCGTATGCGCTTGGAACGCAAAGTGGTTGTTGGCCATTGGCAAGATAAAGAAGTTCAGAAGCGTATTGGTGTGTGGATGCGTGTTGCCTCTGCATGGTTAGATGCGCAAAGTGTAAAAATTGCCCGCATTGGAGACAATATGCGTCAGGTAGCTGTAACAGAGGGTGATAAAGTTGAAGCCCAATTAAAATTTGGCTGGTCGGTCAATACCTATGGGCTGGAAGATGTTCTTCAACACGTTAATGCTGCAACCGAAATTGAGATTGATGCATTAGTTGCAAAATACGAATCTCAGTATCAAATGGATGCTTCGTATCGCAAGGGGGGCGCTAATTTCAAGGCCGTTCGAGAGGCAGCCCGTATCGAAATCGGTTTGCGCTCATTTCTTGAAGAAGGCGGATTCAGTGGTTTCACGGATACATTTGAGAATTTAGGATCTTTGATTCAGCTTCCCGGTATTGCCGTTCAGCGACTGATGAAAGACGGATACGGGTTTGGCGCCGAAGGCGACTGGAAAACAGCCGCCATGCTTCGTGCCATGAAAGTGATGGCTGTCGGTTTACCAGGCGGTAACTCTTTTATGGAAGACTACACCTATCATTTTAATCCTACCAGAATGTTTGAATTGGGAGCTCACATGCTGGAAATTTGTGAATCGATAGCAGATGGAAAACCTTCACTTGAAGTACATCCGTTGGGGATTGGTGGGAAAGCGGACCCTGCCCGTTTATGCTTTAATGTAGCGGCAGGGCCAGCCATCAATGTTTCTTTACTTGACATGGGAAGCCGTTTTCGTCTATTGGTGAACAAAGTGGATGTGATCAATCCTATTGAGATGCCTAAATTGCCAGTTGCACGTGTTCTTTGGGCTCCTCAACCTAACCTCAAAATAGCAAGTGCGGCCTGGATTTATGCAGGAGGAGCACATCATTCTTGCTTCAGTCAGAATATAACTACCGAATATATTACCGATTTTGCCGAAATGGCTGGTATTGAGATTGTTATAATTGATAAAGAAACTAAGATAAATGAGTTAAAGAAAGAGCTTCGCTGGAATGATATGTATTATCATCTTGCAAAAGGTCTGTAATTAAATAATGGGGTAGAGAAGGCCCCGGTTTAAAATTAACGTATATGGCAACACTCGACTGGGCAATTATAGGCTTGTATTTCATCCTGTTAGTAATGATTGTGCGATGGGTATTAAAGCATAAGAAGGATGACACCAGCGATTATTTTCTTTCAGGACGTGGCGAAACATGGCTGGCTGTAGGGGCCGGTATTTTTGGAGCCAATATTGGGTCCGAACACCTCGTGGGTTTGGCCGGTGCCGGTGCATCAAGCGGAATGGCAATGGCGCATTGGGAAATGCAAGGCTGGATGATTCTTATTTTAGGATGGGTTTTTGTTCCGTTTTATGCACATAGCATGGTGTTTACCATGCCCGAGTTTTTAAAAAGGCGGTTCAACAGAAATGCAAGTTCTACCCTTTCACTTATTACACTTATTGGTTATGTGATTACCAAAGTCTCTGTAGCCGCTTATACAGGTGGTATTTTTCTGGAGGCAGTATTTGGTATCAAAACCATAGATGGAGTAGATTTCTTTTGGATTGCAGCTATTGGCACGGTAATCATTACTGGTATTTTTACCATAGTGGGGGGTATGAAAAGTATCTTGCTAATCTCTGTTATTCAGACGCCTATACTTATTGTTGGGGCCTTCCTCATATTAATCCTGGGTTTGTATAAGTTGGGTCAAGGCCATATGGTACAGGGCTGGGCAAATATGGTACAGTCTGCCGGAGATAAAATGCACCTGATTCATACAAATCCAAACGATCCGCTTTATAAGCAGTTTCCGGGGGTAAGTGTTATCTTCGGAGCGGCCATTATCGGATTCTGGTACTGGGTTACAGACCAGGCCATCGTACAACGTGTTTTGTCTGCAAAAAATATGCATCAGGCGCGTACAGGATCCATTTTTGCAGGATACCTGAAGCTTCTTCCCGTATTTATGTTTCTTATTCCCGGTATTATCGCAGCAGCATTGAGAGCCAGAGGAGACCTTATGTTTGTTGGCGATGATAAAGCATATGGTAGTTTGGTGGCATTTCTGTTACCCATTGGGATTAAAGGAATTGTAGTTGTCGGATTTCTTGCTGCGCTGATGACTTCCCTCGCGGCGACCTATAACTCGGCAGCAACGCTTTATACAATAGATTTTTATAAACCGAGCCATCCTCAGGCAAGTGAAAAGAAACTGGTAATCGTCGGGCGTGTGGCAACCCTGATAGTGGTAATCCTTGGAGTGGTCTGGATCCCGATTATGAGGGATTTAGGAGACGTGCTTTATGAATATTTACAAAAAGTTCAGTCGCTAATAGCTCCTGCCATTGCAGCCGTATTTATTTTAGGTGTATTCAGCCGTAAAATCACTCCGAAAGCAGGTGAATGGGGTCTTATTATTGGATTTGTAATTGGAATGTTCCGTTTGCTGTTAATGATTCTTAAACCTGCATCTTTTCAATGGTTCCTGGATATTAACTGGTTAAATTTCAGCATATTTCTTTTCTTCTTCACCATGGCTCTAATGATTATAATCAGTCTCTTTACCAAAAAACCAGGAGAAGAAAATTTACAAGGGCTTACTTATTTCTCGCAGACCCCTGATCAACGCCTTGAAACCCGTACCAGTTGGACAAAATGGGATATTCTTAACTCGGTTATTATAGTGGGTCTGTGCGTGGCTTTTTATATATATTTCTGGTAAGTAATGATAACCTTATCAACTTCATTCTATTATGTTAAATGATCTTAAAAAACAAGTCTTCGAAGCTAATCTCAATTTGGTAAAACACGGATTGGTCATTTTCACATGGGGAAATGTGTCTGCCATCGATCGTTCGCAAGGTATTATTGCCATCAAACCAAGTGGTGTTCCGTATGAAACAATGAAGTGGGAAGATATGGTGCTGGTTGATATGGAGGGGAAGGTAGTGGATGCTACTTATAATCCTTCTTCTGATACACCCACTCACTTAGTGATTTATCGTAATTTCGAAAAAGTAGGAGGCGTGGTGCATACGCATTCCGAATGGGCTACAATATGGGCACAATCCGGGTTATCCATTCCTGCTTTAGGCACCACTCACGCTGACTATTTTTATGGTGATATCCCTTGCACACGATCTCTGTATGAGGAGGAAGTCAAAGGCAGCTACGAAAAAGCAACCGGTAAGGTGATTGTCGATACATTTCTTGAACAGAAAATAGATCCTTTATCAATTCCTGCTGTACTTATTAAGGGTCATGGCCCTTTTGCTTGGGGAACCGATACGCACAATGCTGTGCACAATGCTGTGGTGCTTGAGCAGGTTGCAAAGATGGCATATCATACGTTAACATTAAACAATGTAAGTCGGATCGATCAATTTCTGTTAGATAAACATTATAAACGTAAGCATGGGCCAGATGCTTATTATGGACAGACGTGAGAGTGTATTGATTTTTGGAAGCCGGGGGGAAACTGTAAAATAGAAGAGAGGATGTTGATTTGTGATTGCATCGGTTTACACATCATTATTGAAATGAGAAACTTTAATTATTTAAATGAAGAAATATGTCAAAATATACCATAGGCATTGATTATGGTACCGATTCGGTTCGTTCTATTATTGTTGATACCGCAAACGGGAAAGAAATTGCAAACAGTGAATTTTATTATCCACGCTGGAAGGCAGGAAAATATTGTATTCCTGTAAGAAATCAGTTTCGTCAACATCCGCTTGATTATATCGAAGGACTTGAAACTACGATTCGTGAGGCCTTGTCAAAAGTTTCATCTGAAGTGGTTGAAAATGTGGTGGCAATCTCGGTCGACACTACTGGTTCTACCCCCGTAGCTGTTGATAAGAATGGCACACCTTTGTCTCTGCTGCCTGAGTTTGCAGAAAATCCTAATGCTATGTTTGTGTTGTGGAAGGACCATACAGCTACTCGGGAAGCGGACGAAATTAATACACTTGCCCGATCATGGGGCGGAGAGGACTATACCAAATACGAAGGAGGCGTTTATTCTTCTGAATGGTTTTGGTCAAAAATTTTACACGTGCTTCGTGAAGATTTTAAGGTGCGCAAAGCTGCCTTTTCGTGGGTGGAACATTGCGACTGGATTCCGGCATTGATTACCGGCAAAACGGATCCCATTTCCATGAAACGGAGTCGTTGTGCTGCAGGACATAAGGCGTTGTGGCACGAAGATTGGCACGGCCTTCCACCGGAAGACTTTCTTGTGAAACTCGATCCTGTCCTCACTGGATTGCGTGACCGATTGTTTTCCAACACAGAAACCTGTGAGATGAAAGTAGGAAATCTTTCATCAGAGTGGGCAAATCGTCTTGGCTTACCCCAAACGGTTGCTGTTGGTGTAGGAGCCTTCGATGCTCATTTAGGAGCTATTGGAGGGGAAATTAAACCATATTATTTGAGCAAAGTGATGGGGACTTCAACATGTGATATTTTGATTGCACCAGAAAACGAAGTAAAGGGCAAATTGGTCAAGGGTATTTGTGGTCAAGTGGATGGGTCGGTGGTTCCTGGAATGGTCGGGCTCGAAGCCGGGCAATCGGCTTTTGGTGATGTGTACGCATGGTTTAAGGAACTTTTAATGTGGCCTATAAATAACTTATTGGCTTCCTCTTCGTCGATTGACAAGGCTACCAATGTAAAACTTATTGACGAGATCGCATCTAAAATGATTCCGGAACTCGAACAACAAGCCTTGCAAATCCCTATTGGAGAATCTGGTCTTGTGGCGCT
>QIMC01000466.1 GCA_003232185.1 Flammeovirgaceae bacterium
AATGAACGCCGGGAAATTTTTTTCATTTTAATTACTTTTTATAAAAAATGCAAAAATAAGGATGAAAGTTGTTCTAGATCAGCAAATTACCAACCACAGTAAAATTCTTAATGACAATTCTGGGGTAATATGATGTCGCTTTTCTTAATAATTTTTAGGCCTGAACTAATTAAATTATATACAGACTGAGTTTTTATTATCATGATTTCACCAATTTCAGCACACGACAGATCATTGAAAAATCTCAGATAAATAGCTTCCTTCATTTGATAGGACAGTGCATTTAAGGCTAATACAATCGATGCTTTTTTATTTTCTGCCATATCCCAATCACTAATTGGTTCTGTCAGTATAATTTCAAAACCATCTAAATATTCGATATGTCGAATATTATTTTGTCTTTTCAGGAAGTTCATTAATCGCCGCCGGTAACTAATGAATAAATAACCTTTTATGTGCTTGACTTTTCCAAGCTTTGATCTTCTATTCCATAAATCAACAAACAGGTCCTGAATACAATCTGCTGCGACATCGCGATAAGGCGCAATTTTATTTCCGTAATTCAGTAGGATATCTATATTTCGTTCGTAGATCAACTTGAAAGCAGTTAGGCTTCCTTCCTTGAATGCATTCCAGAGTTCCTCATCAGTCTGTCGAATTCTATTGTTTGCAGATGTTTCATTTAAGAAAATTTGCTTTCTACTTTCTTGGAAATTATTACTATCAATATTTAATACACTTTTTTCCATGGAAAGATTGGAAAACCAACTTTATTTCAGGTTCGAATTAACTTTAGGGAAAATGAATGACTTAATATATGGTTTATTAGTAAAATAAACTATTTATTAGTAAATAATTATGCAATGAAAAATATAATATTAATATCACTTGTTGCTTTGACTCTTGGATGTGAAGCCCTTAGAGAGGGCAACTCCAAGGCCAGCGTTGCTCCCCCAGACCATTGGTTTGTGATTGATACCTTGGCAATGTCATTCAACGAGCCGATAGAAATGGAAGTACTGGAAAATGGGGACGTGATGATTATAGAAAGAACGGGGGCAATCAAACTATATGAATCAGCGCAAGCCTTAATTAAAACAATAGGCGTGCTTCCAGTGGTTTCGTCCCAGTCCAATGGGCTAAATGGTATGGCATTGGATCCGAATTTCGAAAATAATGGATTGGTCTTTTTTTCATATACCCCTCTGGCTGATTCGGCTCATCACCGGATTTCTCGTTTTAAGATTACAGCAGATTCCTTCTATATCCAGTCGGAACGTGTTTTGTTAGAAATTCCAATTGATATTGAGAATGGCTGGCACGGGATTAATGCCATGGAATTTGATTCTAAGGGGAATTTGTATTTTGCTATTGGAGATTTTACCCTTCAAACCGGAGAAGTAGCCGGTTATGCTCAAATAGATGAACGCAAAAAGGAAAACGATTCCCAAAGTACATCCGCTAATACTAATAATTTACAGGGTAAAATCAATCGCATACACCCTGAAAAGGATGGAAGCTATACCATCCCCAAAGGAAATCTCTTCCCAAATTCAGATGGCCTCACCAAACCTGAAATATATGTAATGGGATGCCGTAACCCCTATAGATTTATTCTGGACCCGCATACAGATCTGTTATATTTTGGAGATGTTGGCCCGGATGCAGTGGAGGATGGTGAAAAAGGCCCCAAGGGCTATGATGAACTAAACATAGCTAAAAGCGCAGGCTATTATGGCTGGCCATATCTGGTTGCAGATAATAAACCTTACAGAGATTTTAATTATGAAACTGGCAGCCTGGGTGCGTACTTTGATCCGGACCATCTGTCCAATGATTCGCCCTTTAACACCGGGAGAAAGGAATTATTGCCTGCGAGAAAAGCTGCTTTTTGGTATTCAAAGGGAGTTCACCCAGACTTTCCTTATCTCGGTAGTGGGGGTATGAATATCATGGTGGGCCCGAAATACTATATTGAGGATTACCCGGAGTCATCCAAACAGTTTCCATCTCATTTCAATAAGAAACTGTTTTTATATGATTGGGTGCGCGATTGGATTATGACCATTGAACTAAATGAAAATTTTGATATCGTAGGGATAGAGCCATTTTTGCCTTCCCTGAAATTTACCAAAATCATCGATATGAAATTCGGAGCCGATGGCACATTGTATTTGCTGGAATATGGAAGTAGTGGGTTCAAGGCTAATCCTGATGCAAGTTTGAAAAGGATTTCTTATGCCGAAGGAAAGTCCCCTCCCCAACAGGACCAAAAAGAGTCAGTCAATGATATCAATGACCTGGGAATTGAAAAAATGGAGGATTCTACAGTATTGAAGCTTTTACAAAGCAATAACTGCTTAAGTTGTCATCAGGTAGAGACAAAGTTGGTAGGACCTAGTTTCAAAGACATTGCCAAACGATATAGCAATATTGACTCTGCAGAAACCTATCTTTCTACAAGGATAATTGCAGGAGGGACTGGAAATTGGCCGGGTAATATTGCTATGCCGGCTAACCCATTGCTAAAAGAAGCACAAGCAAAGGAAATCACCCAGTTCATTTTAGGCCTCTGATGTGCCATACCACATGTTCCCGAAGTTTTCATTCTATGCGCCATTTAGGTTGCTCATTTTTGTCAAACAGGTAATTGCCCATGACCAAATAATCCATTTCCGTACCCATGAAACATTGATAGGCATCATTCGGTGTACACACCATTGGTTCACTCCGTACATTAAAACTGGTATTAACTAATAATCCATAACCGGTAAGTTCTTTGAACGCAGTTAGCAATTTCCAATATTTAGGATTCGTTTCCTCGTTTACACTTTGAATCCGTGTCGAATAATCAATGTGAGTAATTGAGGGTAAATCGGATCGTGAATAGTTAAGGCGATCAGATAGATTCAAGTCCTCATAGTTATATGGAAGTTTTTTTCGTAGACTGGCTTTAATAGGTAATACCATCAACATATACGGGGATGGACGGTCCAGTTCAAAATATTCCTGTATATCTTCCTCTCTTACCGAGGCTGCAAATGGGCGAAAGCTTTCCCGATTTTTAATCATTAAATTAATCTTCTTTTGCATTTCGGGGTTGCGTGCATCTCCTAAAATACTTCTATTACCTAAGGCCCTGGGGCCAAACTCCATCCTCCCCTGAAACCAACCTATTACATTTCCCTTTGATATAAGGTGGGCAACTTCATTGGTTAATCTTTCATAGTCTTCAAAGTGTTGATAGGGCGCACTTAATTTAATGGCTGTATTTACAATAGCCCTGGATCCAAACTCAGGTCCCAAATAGGTTCCTTGCATTTGGTCCTGACCAAAAACAGAATGTCTTTTTTGGCCCTTCCAAATATACCAGGCTGCTAATGCGGCCCCCAGAGCACCTCCTGCATCACCGGCTGCTGGTTGAATCCAGATGTCATCAAAAATTCCGGAGGATAATAGTTTACCATTGGCCACACAATTCAAAGCTACACCACCAGCCATAACCAAATGTCGGGCATTCGTAAGTTGGCGGATAGTTTTTGCTAACCGTTCTATCACTTCTTCCGTAACCAATTGAATGGCCAAAGCCATGTTCATATAATCCTGAGTCAATTCAGATTCGGGTTCCCGGGGTGGAAGACCGAATAATTTTTCCCATCGTATTTCATTTACCATCCTCAATTCGGTGGTAAACTTGAAATAATGCATATTCAACAGAAATGAGCCGTCTTCACGTAGATCGATAAGATTATCAAGGATTTTTTTCTTGAAATCAACGGTTTGTGGTGCTAGTGGATTTCCGTAAGGAGCCAATCCCATTAATTTGTACTCTCCACTATTTACTTTGAAACCGGCGAAAAAAGTAAAAGCGGAATAAAGTAAACCCAATGAATGAGGAAAGTTTAATTCTCTTAATATTTTAATCTGATTTCCCTGGCCATAACCAATAGTAACGGTGGCCCATTCTCCTACCCCATCAATGGTTAGTATAGCAGCAGTATCAAATGGGCTGGGGAAGTAGGCACTTGCAGCGTGGGACAAATGATGTTCCGGGAATACTATAGGTATTTTTTTAGTACCCAATTTGGACAGTTCTCTTTTCATCATTTGTTTCATAAAGAGCTTTTCCTTAATCCATATTGGGATAACTTTGATAAAGTTCGTAAGCCCTTGAGGCGCAAAGACATGAAAGGTCTCCAACAGCCGTTCGAACTTAAGAAATGGTTTTTCGTAGTAAGCTATTGCTGTTAAATCAGAATAATCGACCCCTGCCTCAACTAACACAGATTTTATAGCATGGATTGGAAATGAAGGGTCATGCTTTTTCCTGGTATATCTTTCTTCCTGGGCTGCTGCCACTATAGCACCATTCACCAGAATTACGGCCGCACTGTCGTGATAATAGGCAGATATGCCCAATATAATTTCCGACATTGAATTGGGATTACTTTTTAAAACAAGGTGTAGATAAATGGAGATATAGCAGATCCCGCTGATAGAACCATTAACACACCCATAAAAAGTAGGATTACCATGATTGGGATCAACCAGAACCTTTTACGCACTTTTAAGAAATCCCACAAATCTTTTATAAAATCCATCCCTATAATTTCACCCTATTAGTTTTTAAAATGGACGAACCAAATCCTCTGAGACAAATGATTTGTTCCGTACTTTCAATACCGATTTACTATCTTCTTTCCAATGGCCGATATACTGGGAGGATTTGCCCAGGATCTTTCTTAAATACCCAACCGGCAAGACCATCAGGATAAATACCATAGCCAGTAAAACCTTAGTCATTATGTTTCCTATCATGGTTGATAACCCCAGCCAAACCACTGCCAATGGATAGTACATTCTGGGGCTTGCCATGGTCATAATCAGTGCTGGAATAGCCAGTTTATAATAGACCTCGTTCTCCGTGAAAAATCCCAGAAGAAGTAACATTAGCACCATGGCTTCTCCTGTATCACGAGATTGTCTCTTGCCAATGGTCATTGGAAACAAACTTACAATCCTTTTCATTGGTATTTTGATTAGAGTAAAAATAGCACAATATTTAGGCTATACAAAAAATTAGAATGCATTGCCCAGTAGTCCGGGGCAATGCATTCTAAAACCTATTTTGTCTCGGGAGTTCCCTCTAATTGTAGTTGGGGTTCTGTACTAACAAAGAATTAGCATTCAATTCCGATTGAGGAATCGGCAAGAATTCGTTTTTCCCCTCCTGAAAACCATTACTAGTGCCTAGAACTTGGCTTCCCATCCCCCAGCGGACCAGATCCCAGGTTCTATGTCCTTCAAGAAATAATTCAATACGTCGCTCCCTAACCACAGCGTCCAAAAACTCTTGCTCAGATAATAATCCCAGGTTGGGTAAGTTAGCTCGTGCACGTACTTCATTGATGGCATCATAAGCTTCAGGTGTTG
This sequence comes from Flammeovirgaceae bacterium, assembly GCA_003232185.1. Classification (GTDB taxonomy): domain Bacteria; phylum Bacteroidota; class Bacteroidia; order Cytophagales; family Cyclobacteriaceae; genus SZUA-3. Next base: position 5,434 of record QIMC01000466.1, read on the forward strand.
GGCCATTGTTTTCTTCATTAAGAGCCTCAGCGTACATCAGTAGCACATCAGCATAGCGAATGAGAAGATAGTTAATAGGAGAATCACCAGATCTTGTTTCCGCGGTTTTTGGAACGATGTACTTGGTTGATCCGAATCCAGTTGTAGAATTAGCCGCAATAAAAGGTGTCCCCAGATAGTCATCTCCATCAACTACAATATGAAACATTCGATCATCTCCAGGCTCAAACGAATCGACAAATTCTTGGTTGGGTTGATTACCCCCTCCAAAACCAAAGTTTATAACATTCGCGTGCCCGCCAACGCCGCTCCAGCCACTCATCCAACTGCCATCTGATCCCTCATTCCAACCGGGCCCT
>QIMC01000114.1 GCA_003232185.1 Flammeovirgaceae bacterium
TACTTCAATGCTCGCAGTATGGATGTATATATCGCAAAGCTGAGAAAGCACTTAAAAAAAGATGAGAATGTCCGGATCATGACCATCCATGGAGAGGGGTTCAAGCTTGTATCTTTTAAATAGATTCGGTAATTTTAGTATCCTCCTACAGGCAACCAGTAGAGAAATGAGGCTACATCCCAAATTTCTCCAGTCTCAATGCAGGGAAACTTCATAGATAAAAAAAATCATGATTCGTATAATCCCTTCCATTACAGTTATGAAAGGCAGGACCACCCGGCTAGCTCAGGGTGACTTTAAGCGGGAAACTGTATATGATCAGAGCCCTTTGGAAGTTGCAAAACAGTTCGAAGATGCGGGCGTGTCCCAGGTACATCTGGTTGATCTGGAAGGTGCAAGGCGTGGCGCCTCTATAAATTATGACGTATTGGAGTCTATTGTGGGGCACACCAACCTGGAGATAAGCTTCAGTGGTGGATTGTACACTGATGGAGACATTATTAAGGCTTATGAGTATGGCGCTTCGAACATAATTGCAGCTACTATTGCAGCTTATAGACCAGAGTACTTTGCCTCCTGGATTGTCTCCTATGGCAGGGAACGGATTACACTGGGTGCAGACTCCATAAATGGAAAAATTGCCATCCGCGGTTGGCAAAAAGACACTGAAATTGATCTATTTGATCATATTGAGCAATTTTTCAACAGAGGTCTTAAGTATGTAAAAACTACTGATATCCCTAAGCATGGCGCTATGACAGGACCTTCCCTTAAACTGTACAAGGAAATTCTTGCCAGGTTTCCCGGAATATGCTTAATCGCAGGTGGAGGTGTTGGTTCAATTGATGACATAGAAAAACTGCGCGAACTTGGTGTGTGGGGAGTGGTTTTTGGTAAAGCTTTTTACGAAGGGGCTATCACCTTAAAACACCTGGAAAGATATTTGATCAGTGTCTAAAACTTTATGTTGATTATCTGCTCAAGCAGCGAATTGATGTTTATTGCCGGGATAGACAACTTATTTTCCTCATCGTTTCGGTTGGGTAATCTGAAGATATCCGCAAACTTGATCTTATAGATTAGAAAAAATAGATAGTTGAATGAACTATTGGATACGTTGACTTGGCGTTTTTCAGAAGTTTCTTCCTTGTTTTTAATCCCCTCCTTTTTAGCCGCAGCTTCTGAACCGGAATCATCCTTTTCTACTTGTTGGTTGTGAATCTCTTCTTTATCGGTTTCCCTATTGTCGCCGGGTTTGATATTGGCAATTGCCATAGTGCCGGCAATCATCAATAAAATCACTAAAAAAAATTTAAAGAATTTTAAAGAATTTAAAAGACTCATTCCGTAAGTTAGATATATTACTTCTGAATAAAGGATAACGTGTTTCAGGTTAAAAAGTTACACCTTGAACTACTTATCCAAAAGATCTTTAGGTTAAAATCATGTTGAAATTTTCCGAATTGGGCGAGATCATGGATGGGCAGATACTTCATTTGTCACATGATAACTTAATTACCAGAATCTTGACTGACAGCCGACAGCTGGCGGTTCATGATGAAGCCATATTTTTTGCGATAAAGGGAATTAACCACGACGGACACCAGTACCTTGAACAAGCACTTAATCAGGGAATTGTCAACTTTGTAGTTCAGCATCCCATAGTTAATTTATCAGCAAATTTTGCCGAAGCCAATGTAATCTCTGTTTCTAACAGTGTCAGGGCGCTGCAGGATTTGGTAGCCCATCACCGTTCACAGTTTAAACTCCCAATATTAGGCATCACCGGCAGCAACGCAAAAACGATCATAAAGGAATGGCTGTTTCAACTCCTGGAAGATCAGGTGGTCATTAAGAGCCCAAAAAGTTACAACTCTCAAATCGGCGTACCATTATCTGTCTGGCAACTAAACAGCAATACGGAGCAAGCTATTTTTGAGGCTGGTATATCTGAGAAAGGTGAAATGGGACACATTGCCAGGGTCATTAGACCTACTGTGGGCATTTTTACCAATATCGGCACCGCACATGAAGCTGGATTTAAACACGCCACAGAAAAGATTAAAGAGAAGTGTTTACTATTTGAAGAATCTCAGACTATAATCTATCGACGAGACCATCCATTAGTTGATAAAACATTGATCAGGTTGTTCCCGGCACATCGTCTGCTTGGATGGACAACCGATACCATTGGAAGCAATAGATATTCGTTGGTCACTGATGGGCAGAAAACCATCTGCTCCTGGGAATTCCTGAAACCAGGCAAAATTTCCTTACCATTTACCGACCCCTCCTCCATAGAGAATATACTTCATTGCCTTACTTTCTTATTGCATCAGGGTTATTCATCCCAGGTTATTGAAAAACGCATACAGCCTTTGAAGAACATCCCTCATCGGCTTGCTTTAAGAAAAGGCATCAACAACTGCTTCCTGGTTGACGATACCTATAACAACGACCTGGCGGGTTTGGGAGTGGCACTGGAATTTCTAAATCAACAACCACATGGTAAGAACAAAGTGGTGATATTATCTGATATTCGTCAGGCGTCAGGACCAATAGAAGACTTATACCAATCAGTCGCTGAGCGTATCAGGTCCTACGGAATTAGCCAATTTTTCGGAATAGGAGCAGATCTTAGTAAGTGCAAAAATTTATTTCCCGAAGGATCATTGTTCTTTGAGAACACCTCGGAATTTATGCATTGGCTAGCCAGCAACACTTTTGATGATCAACTTCTGCTCATAAAGGGTGCGAGGGAATTTACCTTCGAGCGCATTGTTCGGTTTCTCTTGAGAAAACACCACGGCACGGTACTTGAAATCAACCTGGATGCCCTGTCCTTTAACCTTGGTCATTTTAAAAAACTACTTTCGAAAGAAACTAAAATCATGGCTATGGTAAAAGCATTCGCTTATGGCACCGGTAGTCATGAAGTAGCGAATTTATTGCAATATCACGGCGTAGACTATCTGGGTGTTGCCTATGCCGATGAGGGGATGGATCTTCGAAAACATGGGATACAGACACCCATTATGGTAATGAATCCTGCCCCGGAAAATTTTGATCAGCTCATTGATTATCAATTAGAACCGGAAATATACAGCTTGGAATTACTCCATTCATTCCAAACATATTGTGAGAAAACCCAAGTGGTGCAAAAAGTGCACCTCAAATTGGATACGGGCATGCATCGATTGGGGTTTGATACATCCGGACTGGATGTTCTGGTGAAGCAACTGGCCAAATACCCGCTACCCATCGCCAGTGTTTTCTCACATCTGGCTGCAGCTGACAGTCCGGAAGAAGAGCACTTTACCAAAACGCAGTTTGAGTCTTTCTTGTGGGGAGTACAGAAATTAGAGAAGCTTATAGGTGCTTCATTCCTCAAGCACATCCTAAACTCAGCCGGAATTTTACAGCATCCAGAGTATCAATTGGACATGGTCCGGTTAGGCATTGGTCTTTATGGGGTCGGGAATGATCGTTCGTTACGCAACATTAGTTGCTTAAAGACCACCATCAGTCAAATTAAAACGATCCCAAAAGGAGAAACCGTAGGGTATAATCGACTTGGCCAGGTGGATAGAGAAAGTAAAATCGCCACCATCGCCATTGGCTATGCCGATGGGTACGACCGTCGTTTTGGGAATGGTGTGGGGAAAATCCTGGTTGGTGCCCAACTAGCACCGGTAATTGGACATGTATGTATGGACATGACCATGATCGATGTAACAGATTGTGCTGCTGCTGTAGGAGATCAGGTAGTCATTTTTAATCAGGTCCAAACTATTCAACAATTGGCGGATTCAATTGGTACCATCCCGTATGAAATACTAACTAAAGTAAGCGAACGGGTAAAAAGAGTCTATTATCTGGAATGAATGATAAATTAGAAATTAGAAATGATGAATTAAGGGTCATTCAGGGACGAGGGGGGACGAAGGCCCCAAATACTACGACAGGCACGGCAGTCACTCAATAATTCAATCATTTATACCGTAAGGAATGTCATGGCCCAGACGAATTATTATTATTCGCCTGTTGTTAACCGGATGACACCAACAACCCAAACTCCATTGATCCTTAAAGTTTTCATTTTTATTGGGCTGGTCATTCTACAATTCAGCTCACTGACAACCTGGGGACAAACCTGCTGTTCCGGTGGGGTACCACTATCTGGAAACCTGGGGATGCCTGTTGCAGACAAACACTCCTGGCAGTTTGCTCTTACCTATGACGTTAACGTACTTAAAACATTAAAAGTAGGGACGGAGAAATTGGATGAAAAGAACCGCCAGAGAATAACCCACTCTATTATGTTAGAAGCAGGTTATAGCTTCTCTCAACGATTCTCTGCCGATCTATTTTTGCCATTTGTCCGTCAGGAAAGAAAGATTATTAGCCCCGGACTTGGCAATGATTTTCAAAATACCAATGGATTGGGCGACATGGTATTGTTGTTTAAGTACAACCTATTATACAAAGGGCCTTTGGTATGGACCATAGGTATTGGGCCCAAATTCCCGACAGGGGCCACCGACATCAGGCATAATGGTTTACTATTGGGTGCTGATCTTCAACCTGGCAGTGGGGCTTGGGATGGGGTTTTATGGACTTATCTGGTCCATCAGATCCGATCGAGAAAAAGCATGAGTGTAACGCTGATGTCCAGCTATCGCCATACCGGTATTAATGAAAATTTCCGGTTGAATCAGTCTTACAAATTCGGGCAAGATTTTCAGGTCATTGGTGGAATTGGGGATCGTATATTATTAGGTAAAATGTTGATTGATCCATCATTGTCATTTAGATACCGAAAGGCGCTACAGGATGAGGCAGGTGGATCAGAGATTCCCAATACTGGAGGTGAATGGGTATTTATTAATCCCATGATAGCCATCAATATTAGCAATCAGTTTTCCATCAACTTCGGGGTCGAACTACCCCTATATGCAAATATTACCGGAATTCAACTAACCCCTACCTACCGGATTACTACAGGGATTTATTATATTCTTAACCGGAATTCTTTAGACTTTCTGAACTTGCAGAAACAATAGGCGATGCTTTTGCTGGAAATAACTAATCACAATTAAGTACCAGATTTCAAATTCCATGGACCAATGCAGGAGCATTAAGCAGAGGGCAGGGCGTTTGGCGTGAGGCATGGGCTTATGTTTGTCATTTTAAATTTGAATCTTGGAGTTTAGTTGGAATTTGGGATTTGTTTCTTGATGCTTATTTAATTAGTTGACTATGGATCATCCGCACAATGTGGACTATCTTGCAGGTTAGAAGTTATGACTGCAAATACAAACCAGGCCTGGTTTCTAACCAACATCACTGAATTCCAGTCTCAGAGTGATAGGCTTCAACGAAAGTACAAGCTTTTATCAATTTGGAGGGTGGTGGTATTTTTTCTTTTTATGGCCCTGATAGGTACGAGTATTTACTACCAATCCGGGGAGGCACTGGCAGGTGGTACCTTGATTTTTGGTATTGTATTTGGCAAACTGATCAATATTCACCACAGGGTCAAAGCCAAAAAAATACACTTTGACCTTTTGGTAGAAATAAATCAAAGCGAGCTTAAGCGGCTATCACTTGATCTTCACGGCTTTTCTGAAGGAAAGGAGTACATAAGTACCCACCATCCTTACTGTCTTGATCTTGATCTATTCGGGACGCATTCTATTTTTCAATGGCTGAATCGGACAGTGACCAAAAATGGGGAGCAATTGCTCGCGGACC
>QIMC01000058.1 GCA_003232185.1 Flammeovirgaceae bacterium
TATACGGGAGGAACTACCGGAATATCAAAAGGAGCCATGCTATTACACCGGAACATCCTGGCCAATATGGAACAAATTTCCATCTGGTTTAGCCCAAGACTGGGTGCCCATCGTGAGATTGTAATTACCCCATTACCTCTTTATCATATTTTCGCACTCACGGTTAACTGTTTGGCCATGCTCAAATTGGGGGCTTTGAATATACTAATCACCAACCCACGTGACATGCCGGCATTCATCAAGGAGATGACCAATCATAAATTTACTGTCATAACCGGTGTAAATACATTATTTAATGAACTGCTTAATCAACCCAGTTTTGCTGAGGTGGATTTCAGTTCATTAAAAGTAGCTGTTGGCGGTGGGATGGCGGTTCAGCAGTCAGTAGCACTAAAATGGAAAGAAGTGACGGGTGTACCTCTGGTTGAAGGTTATGGATTGACGGAGGCATCTCCGGTACTTACCAGCAATCCCGTTACAGGCAATGAGAAACTGGGATCGATCGGTTTGCCTTTGCCAAATACAGAAGTAGCTATATTTAATGAAGACGATCAGGAGGTGGAAATGGGAGTGATTGGGGAATTGTATGCAAAAGGGCCTCAGGTGATGTCTGGATATTGGGAAAGACCGGTGGAAACAGAGAAAACTATGTATGGAGAATGGTTAAAAACCGGAGATATGGCAATTGCTGGTGAGGATGGATATTTTACAATTGTCGATCGTAAAAAAGACATGATTTTGGTGTCTGGATTTAATGTATATCCAAACGAAATCGAAGATATCATTGCTACCCATCCCAAAGTATTAGAGGTGGCTGCGGTGGGTGTAGCTGACGAAAAGTCAACAGAGGCTGTAAAAGTATTTATTGTAAAGAAAGACAGTACATTAAGCGAAAAAGAAATTATTGAATTTTGTCGGGAATATCTTACCGGCTATAAATGTCCCAAACTGGTGGAATTTCGAGATGAACTTCCAAAATCCAATGTAGGGAAAATACTTAGAAGAAGCCTGAAAGAAGAAGGCTAAACCTCATCATTTTACCTGCCTGTTTTCTATAAAAATATTAACCTCCACATGAATAGTATTCATTGAAATGAATACTAGATTTACAGCAAATGCCAGAAACCAGAACTTTCGTCATTGGTGATATTCATGGGAGCTATACTGCATTGATGCAGTGTTTGGCATTATCTGATTTCGACTATCAGCACGATACGCTAATAGCATTGGGTGACGTTTGTGACGGATGGCCTGAGACTGCCCAGTGTATAGATGAATTATTGAAAATTAATCGATTGATCTATGTGCTTGGCAATCATGACCTTTGGGCTTTAGAATGGGCGAGAAAACATGAGGCACCTGAAATATGGTTGGAACAGGGAGGTAGGGCAACTGTCGATGGATATCCTCAAGGGATGCCTGCGAGCCATCAAAAATTGCTGGCAAAAGCCTATCAGTATTATGTTAATGACCAAAAGCTATTTGTTCATGCCGGTATATTGCCAGACATTGATTTGGAGTATCAGGGTCAGGATATTTTTCTTTGGGACCGCAGTTTATGTAGAATGGCATTACAATTGAAGGATGCTGATAAAGAGAAGCAACTGGGGTCATTTGAGGAGATATATTTGGGTCATACGCCAACCACCCGATGGGGGGCTTTCAACCCATTTAAGGCCTGTAACATCTGGATGATGGACACAGGTGCAGCTTGGAAAGGATGTTTGTCAATTATGAACATCCAAACTAAAGAGTATTTCCAAAGTGACCTGGTATGGAAACTCTACCCTGGTATCAAAGGTCGCTAGTGTCAAGTTAAAGGTTTAGCCTTGACGACACTAGCTGTGAACCTCTTCCACCTGGCGGTGGTAATTCGACATTAATTTTTGTTGTATTTCATAAGGGACCGTTGAATAGCCTGAAAACATAGTACTGAAGTTTGCCCGTCCCTGAGTAATGGATCGCAGGGTGGTAGTATAGCGGTCCAATTCTGCTAATGGTGTCTTGGCTTTAATCACTTGATAAGCGCCTCTGACCTCCATACCCTGGATTATGGTTCTCCTGCTTTGGAGATCAGTCATTACTTCACCCATAAGCTCTTCAGGTACTACCACTTCAATATCGTAGATCGGCTCCAGTAATTGAGGATCGGCGCTGGTAAAGGCTTGTTTAAATGCCATCATGCCGGCGATTTTGAACGAAATATCATTGGAATCAACTGCATGCATTTTTCCGTCATACACCATTACCCTTATGTCCCGAACATAGGATCCGGTTAATGGACCTTCCTCCATTTTTTCCAAAATCCCTTTGCGGATTGAAGGAAGAAATCTAATGTCGATCACTCCGCCAACAATACAGTTGTAAAATACCAGCTTGCCTCCCCATGGAAGTTCAGTTTCTTCTTTCTTTCTAATGTTGAACCCAGAAGGTTCAGCCATGCCTTCCTGGTAGGGTTCAATTTTCAAGTATACCTCACCAAACTGGCCTGCACCACCCGATTGTTTCTTATGTCGGTAAGAGGCATCGGATGCTTTCTGTATAGTTTCCCGGTAAGGAATTCTCGGTGTGACAAAATCCACATCCAGAAAATAAGTATTTTTCAAAGCCCATTTCACCATTGCAAGGTGCAATTCACCCTGACAGGATAAAATTAGTTGTTTCAATTCACGAGAATATTCTATTTCAACTGTAGGATCCTCTTGATGAATCTTTTTTAAAGCCTCGCTAAGTTTCTCATCATCTTGCTTGTTTTCAGGCACTATCGCAGTCCTGATGCGGGGGCCTGGGAATTGAATGGGCTTTACGGCATGCTTAATGGATTTATCCCGGAGGGTATGATTGGTTTCAGTGGCTTTTAATTTCAAGGTGGCTCCGATATCACCTACCATCAGCTTTTGAACCGGATTGCGGTTCTTGCCATCCATAATAAATAATTGGTTTAACCTTTCAGTTTGACCGGTCTGGTGGTTGATAAGATCTTTGCTCAATTCCACTGACCCAGAAATAACTTTAAAGAATGACATTTTGCCCAAGTTGGGTTCTACCAATGTTTTGAAGACAAACAATACTGTGCCATCATCCGCCTGATTGGGCATCACTTCGCCGTTGTCCGAAGGCTCGGGATTCATTTCAATAGAAGATGGGGCAACATTGTCTATAAAACCCATCATTCTACCGCTTCCCATATTTTTTTTGGCGGAAAGGCAAAATATGGGAAAGACCTGATGATTCATCATACCAATTTTCAATCCCTGTCTCATCTCATCTTCGTCTAATGAACCTTTCTCAAAATAAAGCTCCATCAATGACTCATCATTTTCAGCGGCCTTTTCTACCAATTCATTATGCAATTCTTCAGCTCTTTCTTTTTGATCATCAGGAATCGGCAGCTTTTCTGGTTTTCCACCTTCAGGTGGAAATTTATACATAGTCATTTTCAGGAGATCAATAATACTGCTAAAATTTTCCCCTTGGTCCACTGGGTATTGCATCAAGGTAGCAGCGCTTCCAAAGCGTTGTTTCATTGACTCCAGGGTTTGATCGAAGTTAGATTTTGCATGGTCAAGCTGATTGATGGCCAGGATTACCGGCTTCTGATAACGATCAGCATAATTCCAAATCAATTCCGTGCCCACTTCTATTCCGTGTTGTGCATTGATTAGCAATACACAGGTGTCAGCAACCCTGACTGAGGAAATTATCTCACCAACAAAATCGTCCAGGCCCGGGGTATCGATGATATTGATTTTATAATCTCGCCATTCGGTATGCAGGGCAGTAGCATATACAGAGTTTCCCCGTTGGTGTTCAATTTCATGATAGTCTGATATAGTATTCTTACCTTCTACCGTTCCTCTCCTTTTTATTAACCCCGCTTCGAATAACATGGTTTCTGCCAGGGTAGTTTTACCTGACTTTGCTGCACCCAGTAGCACAATGTTCTTAATGTGTTTGGCATCGAATACTTTCATATTTAAACGAATTTAAGATTTACATATGAGGAAAAGTAGCTGCCGATTTGCAAACAGCCTATTCTTTAAATTTAAAGTATGAGCGGATAAATTACAACTAAAATAGCCCTCAATTTAATAGCGAAGAACTTCAAAATCATCAGTATCATGGGTGATCTGTAGTGAAGCGATTCTATTTTATATATCCCAGGCGCTCAAGCTTTACGAAAATGCGGTGCGCGGCTAACTCGGCTGAAAGATCCAGGGTATCAATAACCATTTCGGGGTTCTGGGGAGTTTCATAGGGATCATCAATACCGGTAAAACCTTTGATTTTTCCAGCTCTGGCCAGCGCATACAGGCCCTTTCGATCTCTCTTTTCACATTCTTCCAGTGGTGTGTTTACAAAAATTTCCACAAATCCTCCTTCTGCCTCAATCATTGATCTGACGTGTTTGCGGGTTTTTTCATAAGGTGCGATGGGGGCACAGATGGCTACCCCTCCATTCTTGGTAATCTCGGCTGCTACATATCCTATTCTTTTTATATTCAGGTCACGGTGTTCCTTAGAAAACCCCAACTCACTGGACAAGTGCTTTCTCACTACATCTCCGTCTAATATGGTCACTCTTCTGTTCCCATTTTCCAGCATTTTAACTAATAAGGCATTGGCAATGGTGGATTTACCGGAGCCGGATAGCCCTGTAAAAAATATAGTAAAACCCTGTTGGTGTTTTGGTGGATAAATTTTACGTAGTTCCTGAATAATTTCCCCATAAGAAAACCATTCCGGAATTTCCAAACCTTCACGCAGTCTTCTTCGAAACTCGGTTCCACTGATATTGGCCACCTTCATTTCTTTAGTGGTTTCATTAACCGGTATGTACTGTGCCTTATCTTCAACATAAACCATTTGTTGGAAGGGTACCATGGTGATGTCCATTTCGTCATGATGTTTCTTATACAACTCCTGGGCTTCATAAGGCTCATAAAACGGGGTACCATCAGGCTTATTTCCAGGTCCAGCATGGTCCCTGCCTACAATAAAATGGGTGCATCCATAATTTTTTCTGATAAGGGCATGCCATATAGCTTCCCTGGGCCCTCCCATACGCATGGCAAGGTTCAATAAGCTGAGCGTAGTGGTTTGTTCGGGATAGCGGTCCAAGATTTTCTCGTAGCACCGTACCCTGGTATAGTGGTCAACATCACCTGGTTTGGTCATGCCAACCACCGGATGAATTAAAAGGTTTGCTTCATGCATGGTGGCGGCTCGAAAAGTAATTTCCTGGTGCGCCCGATGCATGGGGTTCCTGGTTTGAAATGCAACTACTTTTCTCCATCCCAACTTTCTAAACCTGCCACGTAATTCTGAAGGAGAATCCCTGAGCAGCTTGAAATCGTAATGGGTGGGTGGCTCAACACCCCTCAGTTTACCGCCAACATAAACTTTACCGGTTTGGTGGAGCAGATGATGCACTGCAGGGTGGGCCTCGATAGCGGTTCCGTAAACCTTTTCTGCTTCAGCAATTTTATCAGGTTCCCAAATGTCTTCGATTTCCATGGTAGCTACCAAAACTCCTTCCTGATCGCGCAGTGCCAGCATGCCGCCTTGTTCCAGGGTGTCTGAAAATTCGGGCGTAACATCCAGTGTGATGGGCATGGGCCATAGTATACCTGATGACAACCGCATTTGTTCCAGAACACTCTGATAATCTTTTGTCCCAAGAAAACCGGTAAGAGGGGAGAAGGCACCATTTAACAGCAGTTCTATATCACAGAGTTGTCTGGGGTAAGATCCCAGGATGGGAAGTCTCCGGCAATTAACTTTTCCTCTTCGGCGACAGATTCACCTAAGTATAGTTCACGTAATACGCCTCCATGAGGCTCTTTGAATGCACCCATAATTCTATTTTAAACCCGGTTTATGCACTAGAAATCTATTACGAGCCTTAACTGACTACCATCTAGACGCTTGCTCGATTTTTCCTACTCACCATAACGGTGCTATGTTTCCGTTGCCAAAATCTGCGCGAGTGCCTATCTAACAGCCATTTAAGACCCTCATTACGAAGCCTAATGCATAAACCGGGTTATCCTTTAAGAAGCT
>QIMC01000344.1 GCA_003232185.1 Flammeovirgaceae bacterium
GAAACAAGAAATGGTGCTGTCACCTACATCGATTCAATATAATATAAGGCTTATGCAGTAAGATGTGCCTGGCTCGAACCAGGAGGATCTCTATATCTGGTTTCTCTTATTATAGAGCTATCGGTTTGGTGCTTTGAAAGGCTTCTGGTAGTATTGAATAGAATTATAATATCTATTTTTTTTCTTGCCTTTTGTCGTTTTATATTGGGGCCTGACTCCGCAAGCGCTGACTACAAATATCAATAACAGTCCTGTTATCCAAATTTTAATCGCAGTTATTCGCATAGCAAATAGTACTAAAAGTCCATAGGAACGAAAATTAGTATTTATAACTTCATCTTATTGAATAACTTATTAATCAAACATACACTAGTAACCTTTGGAAGCAATTACTTTCATTTCCTACATTGATTTGAGTGGCGATTTGATTAGTTCGGAAACGAAGAAAAATCTTTATACTAAATATGAAAAACTATAAAATTCTCAATTTAGTTATCAATTCCATCTCAAATATCTATGGTTTTAAAACCGGTAAATTTTTAGTTTTAGCCATTGCTTTTTTCTTTCTGGATTGTCAGCAAAATACAGTACCAGAGGTAGAGATCATGGGTATTTATGGAAACCCAACACCTTTTTGGGACCGGGGAGTCAATCTCAAAGATCTTGGCGTAAATGCTGTGTTTGTGCACAGTGGTGCGATAAATCGAAAAATGGTCAGGCGGGCGAAAGATGAAGGACTGAAGATTTTTGCAGAATTTGCTACTCTGAATGGGAAAAACTATGTGGAAGAGCATCCGGAAGCCTGGGCAATCGATAACAAAGGTGAAAGAGTAGAAGCAGCGTCCTGGTTTATGGGTGTATGTCCTACTGAGCCGGGTTTCCGGGTATACCGGTTTACTCAGCTTCGAAATTTATTGCAAGAATTTGAACTCGATGGAGTGTGGTTGGATTATGTGCATTGGCATGCTCAATTTGAAGATCCAGCACCTATATTGCCAGAAACGTGTTTTTGTGACAATTGCCTGGTAAAATTTACCGATGACACAAGAATACAACTTCCCAATGGAACTACTCAGGAAAAAGCACAATGGATATTAAGTAATAATGATTCATCATGGCGTGACTGGCGATGCAAGGTGATTTTTGAATGGGCAAATGAAATGAAGTCCATACTAAAAGAAGAACAGCCAGATGCATTACTTGGGCTGTACCATTGCCCATGGAAGGATGATGAATACAATAGTGCTAGTCGTCGTATCCTTGGATTGGATTACGATCTTCTTGTGGAGGTGATCGATGTATTTTCTCCTATGGTCTATCATGGCAGGATGGAAAGATCACCGGAGTGGGTTGGAGAAAATATTAAATGGTTTAGTGACAGGCTTGATATCCAAAAGAACAAAGGCCCAAAGATTTGGTCAATTGTACAAGCTTCTAACCAGCCAAGTGTCATATCCAGTGATGAATTTGAAACAGTTTTAAGAGGAGGGCTTTCCGGTAAGGCCAGCGGAGTGATGATGTTTACCTCTTATGCGGTAGCAGAAGATAAGGGAAAAACAGAAATCATGAGGAAGGTTTACACTTCACTCAGAGAGCAAAGCGAGTGACTTTTGCCCCTTATCATAAAATTCATTGTTAAGAAAATCTTCATTACTGATAATTCTCGAAGGGAAGTAATATCCTGCTCCTGTTATTACACTATAGATTAAGTACCAAAATGTAAGCCAATTCTGGTCGTAGGATATCCTACGACCAGTTTTTTGTGATATCATTCGCTCCTCCAGGCCAGGTCAATAGTGAACTACCGCTGAACCTTGGAATGGGAAATAAAAAGGGATCAGCCAAAAAAGGCAGGACGCATTTTGCAGGTCAGTTCTTTCACCGAAAAACTGTCCGGTTGGGATTGCGCATGCGGCAGCTGAAATCGACCATGAGGTAGTTGGTTGTGAAGTGGTCATAGGCACATACCTATCTATAGATCAAATCCAGAAACACAGCTTGAAAACTATATAGTTTATTTACCTCAGATCTCAAAAAGAAAAAAACAAAAAACAGATACACACAACAAATCCACTGGTTATTGAAATAAGTCCGAGATAAAATCTTTTCCTCGGAACTTGCAGGTATATGTACCAACCCCCCAGGCAAATTATAATAAGACCTACCGATATTATATCTAATGAAATGCTCCAAATGGAAGCTATTACTGTTTGATAACGTTCACTTCGCTCTTTTAATGTTGGGTTTCGCGTTGTATGCAATGCTCTGATTATACCCCATGTGTTAAATTTTGTTTCCTTAACCATTATCTTCCCATCATTCAAATTAGCCTGAACATCGTAACGTGTGCCAGGTTTTGCAATAATAAAGTTCAAAAAGATAGAGTCATTTGAAAATATTGGGTTAATAACACTACCATCAAGGTTTAGTTTATTTTTTATTTCATGTACAAGTGTGTACTGTTCCATTCCTCTACTTATCTGAATAGTCTTGTGATATTTGATTTCTTTTCTGTCCTCCCAAAAGTTGGCAAACTCCCAGTGATGGTTCAGCAGTAACCCGCTTAATCCAAATAGCCATATAAAAAAGAGCAGGTACAATCCGAGATATATGTGAATTTTCTGATTCCATTTTGTCAAACTTCTCTTTTGCTTTGCGATATCCATTGTAATCAAATTGTTATACCAATGATTAATGATGTAATGGAAATAAACCCAATCAATAGTGCAATCAGGCCCACAGTTCTTTCATTTTTTAGGTAGTACCACAGAGTGATTCCCGTAATGCTTGAGAAAAAAAGGCAGATTACAGAAAAATCAACCAGTGAACTCCAAAATTTAGTGTATATCCAGTTACCTCGAATATTTGCATTATGAGGGCCTGGCATCTTATGTAGCCAGACCAACTTCTTCCAAATGTTTGTCCGCTCACTATGGACATAGGCTATACCAGATGTTAGATCTGCCTTAATTGAAATCCTATATCCGGGTTTGGTTACTGGGATATACATTCCAATTGAATCCTTAAAAACATTGGTTATCTCTCCTGATATATTTATCTGTTTTAAAATATCCTTTGCATAGTCAATTTCACTTTTGTCAGTGGTTGGAATATCAAACGCGATAGTCTTATCGACTTTATTATTCACCGAAAAGGACCATTTTTGCCAATCCTCCTGCCAATCAACAAAACTGTGATTTAGTACCAGAGCACTGACCGAAAATATAATAATGAATGGACTTATAAATAGGCCGGTATGGAGATGAATATCTTTTATTAATTTATGGTATTTTTTCATGTATGTGCATTAGTTCGCAATTGATTGTGCAACTAAATTTAATCTCTCATCTGTCTTATTATCACCATTGACAAATATTATTTCTTTTTCACACATTTTCCCAATCATTATTGAGCAATTGCTGGTAGATCCAGAATTTATTCTCGAATTGGCGATGTTTTTGCGTGGTTGTTACCTTACATTCTGGGGACTCTTTGTTAAGTAAGGTGGTTTTAGACTTACCCGAGGGCACTAATTGATCATTGTTAAGACATTGACGCCATGGACATGGCAGAAACATGAAATGCCGCTGCATTATTTCCGGATGATCCTTCACATCTGGTCGTAGGATATCCTACGACCAGTTTTGGGAACTAGATTGCCTTGCTAAAAACCTGCTTACTGCTTCCCTCTTGGTCCCAAAAATAAGTATCAAAGGTGCTGCATATATTACGAACAAATGTTTTTCCCGGACCTGTAACCTTAATTAATTCGTGGTCTATTTCAACTAATCCTTCACTTTGCATGGTTTCCAATGCTTCCCGACCCCGGAGAGGCATATGCTCCATTATCACAGGATCATTTGATGCCTGGTCATTACAAATTAATTGCAGAATAGTATCTCTAACCTTTTGATCCTGGTTGGATAAAAAGTGTCCTCGATAAACTGCCAGTCCATGGTCTTTTAGCTGTTCCCGGTAGCTTTCTACCTGTTTATTATTTTGTGCATAGGCTGTTTTTGTGTCGCTGATAGCGGATACTCCTAAACCTATCAATAAATCTGTTTGACTATCGGTATACCCCATGAAATTCCGGTGTAGGGTTTGGGCCCGATAGGCTTTGCATATCGAGTCAGTTTCCAAAGCAAAATGGTCCATACCGATGTCCACATAACCTAAATCGGTTAACATATCTTTACCAATTTCAAACAATTTGCGTTTTTGGGCCTCTTTCGGCAGATCGTTTTCTGAATAGCCCCTTTGCGAAGGAGATTTCCAGGGAACATGGGCATAACTGTAAAATGCAATTCGATCGGGACGAAGCTTTCCTACCAAATTCATGGTACGCAGCATACTCCTATTGGTCTGAAACGGCAACCCATAAATAAGATCCAGATTGATCGATTGGTAACCAACGGATTTGGCCATATCCACTATCTTTTTAACCTGCTGGAAATCATGTATACGATTAACTGCCTGTTGAACCTTGTGGTCAAAATCCTGTACCCCCAGACTTAGTCGACGAAATCCTAAACGGTACAAGTCTCTTAGGTGACTTTCTGTAGTATTGTTAGGACTTCCTTCGAACCCGAAATTATAATTGGGGTGTACTTTGCTTTCCGCGAAGATGCTATTTATTAATAGCTCCAGGTTCCGGGGTTTAAAAAAGGTTGGGGTGCCACCTCCGAGGTGTAACTCCCGGATCTGAGGTGGTTCTCCGAAAACATCAAGATACGTCTGCCACTCTTGTTGTAAAGCCGCGATATATGGTTCTTCAACCTGGTGATTTTTGGTAATTCGCTTATTACATCCGCAATAAGTACAAAGGCTTTCACAAAAAGGAAGATGAATATAGAGGCTAATACCCTTGTCGCTGTTGGAATTTTGAAAAGTATCTTTTACCTGTTGTAACCAGCGATCCTGGTCTAGAGATTGCTGATTCCAAAATGGTACCGTAGGGTAGCTGGTGTAGCGAGGTACCGGCAGGTTATATTTTTTAATAAGATTTTCCACGGACTCCAAATTGATGGCTGGTCAAAAGTAGCAGCTGCTGAAAGGTTAAACCAATGCACTTTGCCACCCATACGGATGACATTCGTCATATTTCATCTGTTCAGGTATGCCTAATTTTACATTCAATTAACATCTTAGCCGGCATAAACTGTCACAAAATGTTCGGGGTGCTGTCTGTTATAATAAAGAGACTAAAAGTTTTGTGTAAATAACCTTATTTAAAGCAATGAATCACACTTTTCATATTCCTGTAATGGGAACCGGGTTTTCGATTGATACTCCAGCCAAAGTGGCTCACTATGGCATTTCATCGGTGATACCGTTAGCTGATGATATCCTGATCGAAAAAATGAGGGAATACTACAGCACTAAATTGAATATTCCATTTGAAGGAATATCGGATAAATTGGATGATTTCAGGGCCAAGAGAATAACCGCCTACTTAAATCTCATTGATAAAGTAGTAAAAGAGAAGTTTGAGGCCCTCAAACAAGCAGCTCTGGACAATGGCAATGAATTTAAAAAATACCTGGAGATGCTTCCTGACTACTCCTGGCTTAAACTGGAATACCACCAGTTAATAAACAACGTGGACGTTGAAGATATAAAAAGATGGATCAGTACCTACCTGCTTCCAGGATCGGTTGATGTGAACATCATGACCAAGCTTGATAAGACCAACTACAATCAGCAACAAGATGCTCTTCCTTCCCATTACAATGACGCACACGCTGCGGGGTTATGCAACCAGCAACCTTGAGTCATCAATCATTTTTTCCGCAGGCATGAACCCCAGGCTATTCGGATACATGGAGAATTTCCAAGTGTTCTATCCGGATAAACACGGGAATTTCAAAAAGAAGATAGTGCTAAAAGTGAGTGACTATAGGTCTGCTTTAATTCAGGGTAAGTTCCTGGCTAAAAAAGGACTTTGGGTATCTGAATATAGAATTGAATCGGGATTGAATTGCGGTGGCCATGCCTTTGCTACTGAGGGTCATTTATTAGGACCCGTATTGGAGGAATTTAAGACTAACAAAGATGTTTTGAGGGATACTACCTTCAAACTTTTAGAGGCAGCGCTAAAGGAAAAAGACAGGCCCTGCCCCACACAATTGTCCATTCATATCACCGCTCAAGGTGGGGTGGGAACCACCGATGAACATAATCTTTTATTGGATCATTTT
>QIMC01000183.1 GCA_003232185.1 Flammeovirgaceae bacterium
AAGTGCTGAAATTGTATAGTATTAGTAAGTGGAAAAACTTGCTTTTAAGAACGCTATGCAAAGATCCCTAAGAATAACAGAAGTAGTAACCGATCAGTTTGAACAAAAGTGCAGAATATACAGAGGGAGAACTTCTAAAACATTCCAAAAAACAGTACTTATAAAAAGTTACCTTTAAGATTCCTCAAAGACTATTATTTCTATACATGAATACAAGCGCGACAATAGACTATTTGCAGAACCTAAAAGACAAGGTTTTGTCCTATACGCGTGTTGATGAAGATTTGCTAGAGCATCAAATACAGTTTTATGAACGATTGGATCTTAAAAAAGGAGAAACTCTTATTTCTCCTGGTCAATCCGTACACCATTTTTATTATGTTGCCAAAGGTTGCATCTACCACTACAAGCTCGAAGAAGGAGAGTCTAAAGTACTTGAGTTTTACACCGATGATGTATTCTTTACGGATTTACCTGCGTATGTAAGGGAAAAACCATCTACATATTATCTGAAGGCCTCAGAAGATACTATTGTGTATGCGATAAAGAAGTCCGATGCTGAAAAGTCCTTTGATAGTTCGCATCAATTGGAACGTTTTGGCAGGTTATCTATGCAAGAGGCATTTATAAAATCATATAGCCGAGTGGAACGCCTGAACAGTCGGACAAACGAAGAGCGGTATTTAAGACTTTTGGAAAAAAGACCTGGACTCCTTCAAAGAGTACCGCAATATCTTATTGCTTCATACTTGGGGCTAACTCCAGTAGGTCTTTCCAAGATTAGAAAACGCTTAGGTAAAGGAAAAACCGTTACGATCAAGTGATCTGTGCTTGTTTGGCTACCTGCTTATTACTCCAATAAATAAATATTCCTGCAGTTAAAAACATTAGAGTGCCGTAAACTGCTGGTGAAATGGCATAGGCCGTATTATTTAACAATATGGTAGCGATACTAATGCCCAATGTTCCATTTTGAATACCACCTTCGATTGAAATAGATATACGCTGCTTTAGTGGTAAATTGAAAACGTATCCCAAGAAATATCCAATAGACATGGTAAGAATGTTGAGTGTAATTGTTACCAAGCCCGCCTCTTGTATATGGGTTACAAGTAAAGTTCTCTCTTTGATTATAATAAATAACAGAACCACCACAAAGAATATTCCTGATGCCTTTTTTACTGGCTTTTCCATTTTAAGGGCGAAGTTTGGTTTTTTGTCATTCAAGAGCATTCCCAATCCAACAGGTAGAATTACGATGATGAATACTTGTAGAACGGTTTGGGCGATATCGAGTTGAATATTGGTTCCTTCCCCTAATACTTCCTGTAGACCCAAATTAATAATAAAAGGGATTGACACTAAGGTGATAATACTACTGATCGCAGTCAATGAAACAGACAGTGCGGTATCTCCATTTGCTAAATGGGTAATGAGGTTTGAAGTTGGGCCACCTGGACAAGCAGAAATAATAATGATGCCAATTGCTATTTCTGGCGATAGGGTAAAAACACGTATCAGGATGAACCCAACAATAGGAAGAATTATTAACTGACAAAGAAGCCCAATTAGGATTGCTTTGGGTCGACGAAAAACCTGCACGAAATCTTTTATTTTTAGCGACAATCCCATGCCGAACATTATGATTATTAGAGAAAGTGCAAGAATGGCATTTGAGATATTGTCCATAAAATCGTAGTATTTAGTATAAAATTCTTAACCCAGATTATGCATTAGAACTTCGTTGTGAGGTTCTAAACAGCATTGAATCAGGGAGTTTTATTGGTTTCAGCATAGCACCGCTATGGTTAGATCAAAAAACTCAACGAAGTAACTGATTTGAAGCTGTTTAGAGCCGGAATAGATTTTCTAATACATAATTCGGGTTAAATATATAGGATTTGACCCGGACAGATTAAAGATTTTCTTTTTTATTAAACCAGTTTAATGAGTTTAGCTCGAAATAATTTTTATCTTGAGAAACTATAATTTAAAAAGAGAACATTCGTCATGGCAAATCAATATGTAGATTTAGAAACGCTTAAATTCTTACTGTATAATGTACATGGAGTGCAAGAAGTTCTTGAACAGGAAAGATATGCAGACTACGATAAAGAATCGATAGAGCTTTTGTTGAACTCGGTAAAAGATTTTTCTGATAAAGAATTGTTCCCATACTTCAGAGAGATGGATGAGAAGCCTGCTTATTTCAAAGATGGTGAGATTGTGGTGCATCCGCAGATAAATAAATATATGAAAGCTGGTGGAGAGATGGGTTTTATTGCCGGGTCTTTCTCGTATGAAAATGGTGGTATGCAATTACCGGCAATGGTATCGCATGCTTCTGCTTTTATTCAAGATGCTGCCAATAACCACATGCCAGGTTATATTGGTTTGACCATTGGTGCAGCAGAACTGATTGCACATTTTGCCAACCAAGAATTGAAGGATACCTATGTACCTAATATGCTAACAGGACAATGGGGAGGTACCATGTGTTTGACAGAGCCACAAGCGGGTAGTTCATTATCTGATATTGTAACTTCTGCAGCTCCTGACGGAGATTCCTATAAGATTCACGGTCAAAAAATATTTATTTCAGGTGGAGATTATCAAGGTGCTGAAAATATTGTGCATTTGGTTTTAGCGCGAATTAAAGGAGCGCCATCAGGAACCAAGGGAATATCCCTATTTGTTGTTCCCAAACATAGGCCAGCTGCTGACGGAAGCTTAAGTCCAAATGATGTTCTGACGGTTGCCGATTTCCAGAAAATGGGCCAACGAGGTTACTGTACTACACATTTGTTCTTTGGTGATAAAGAAGATTGTCAAGGTTGGCTAGTAGGTGAGGCCAATCAAGGATTGAAATATATGTTCTTGATGATGAACGGAGCTAGAATCGGAGTCGGTAGAGGTGCAGCCGCAATTGCGGCGGCAGCGTACCAGGCTTCTTTGAACTATGCAAATGAAAGACCGCAAGGCCGTGAACTGACAAGTACGGGCAAGAAAGACGCTAATCAAGAACAGACCTTAATCATCAATCACCCAGATGTAAGAAGAATGTTGTTGTTACAAAAAGTAGTTTCAGAAGGTTCTTTAAGTCTTATCTTTTTGACCGCGAAATACCAGGACCTTTCTATAGCAAGTGCAGATGCTGACCAACGCGAAAAATACAGATTGCTTTTAGAAATAATGACTCCGGTAGTAAAAACATATCCTTCGGAAATGGGTAAAGTTGCTGTCGATAATGGGGTTCAGGTTTTAGGGGGATATGGTTTCTGCTCTGATTATATTTTACAACAATACTTGAGGGATATACGAATTTTTGCAATTTACGAGGGAACAACAGGCATTCAATCGCAAGACCTACTGGGTCGAAAAGTAACTATGGATAATGGGAAGGCTTTACAGTTGTTGTCCGAAGAAATCATGAATTCTATCAAAGCAAGTGTGGCACATGAACCCTTGGCGCCGTATGCTCAAAAATTGGGTGTTAAATTAGAGTTGACACAGCAAGTGTTACAATCATTGATGGGCTTTGCCAAGAAGGGAGATTATCAACGCTTCTTAGCCGATGCCACTCCTTTTATGGAATTTTTTAGTAATATATTAATAGGATGGTTGTGGTTGGACATAGCGCGCGAAGCACAAAACGCCCTAGTGGCAGGAAGCACTGAGAACAGCACGGATTTCTACGAAAGTAAAATCCATGCGATGGAATTCTATTTTAAATATGAGCTTCCTAAAACAACCGGACTAGCAGAAATTCTAATGGATAACGAGCAAGCCTTAACTATCAGAACTGATAAAAAGGTTTTTGTATGATAAAGTGAAAAGTGAAAAGTGGGAAGTGAAAAATGAAAAGTGAGAAGGGGAAAATGAAAAGTGAAAAATGAAAAATGGGAAGTGAGAAGTGAGAAGGGGAAAATGAAAAGTGAGAAATGAAAAATGAAATATAATGAGCATAAAACAAAAATTTGACCTCACCGGAAAAGTAGCTATCGTAACAGGTTCCAGTAAAGGAATTGGATTATCGATTGCTAGAGGATTGGCAGAGAACGGAGCGAAAGTTGTCATTAGTAGCCGAAAACAAGATGCGGTTGGTGCTATTGCAGAAGAATTCAACAAATCAGGTTTAGAAGCCATTGGAATCGCTTGCCACATTGGTGATGCAAAACAGCGTGAAGCACTAGTTGCAAAAACGATGGAGAAATATGGAAGAATTGATGTCTTGGTTAATAATGCTGCAATTAATCCTTTTTATGGGCCTTTGGAAACTTCAGGCGAGGAAGTTTTTGATAAAATAATGAATGTAAATGTAAAAGCACCTTGGTTACTTTCAAACTTGGTGCAACCACATATGAAAACAAACGGTAGCGGAAGTATTATAAATATTTCTTCTGTTGAAGGCATACACCCAGGTTTTCGATTAGGACTGTATAGCATGACAAAATCAGCTTTGATTATGCTGACGAAAAATCAGGCAAAAGAATGGGGCAAATACGGTATTCGTTCGAATGTAGTCTGTCCCGGACTTATAAAGACCAAGTTTAGTGAAAGCCTTTGGTCAAATGAAAAATTGGTTGCTGGTTATACAGGAGTTTTGCCTTTACAGAGAATGGCCGAACCTGATGAAATGGCGGGCATAGTCATGCTTTTGGCTTCAGATGCAGGTTCTTATATGACAGGTGGCGTATACGCAGCAGATGGCGGTTATTTAATTTCAGGATGAGAGTTGAAAATACGAAGTGGAAAATGGAAAGTGGAAAATGAAAAGTGAAGAATGAAAAGTGGAAAGTGAAGAGTGAAGAATGGGAAGTGGAAAAGGCTCTCCTTTAGAAAAAGGGAGGCGGGTTCGCTTTAGCGAAAACGGTGGGTTTGTGCGCAAGCCATTACTTTAATACTAAACTTGGAATTTCAAACTCCCATCTTCTTCTGAAGAGACGAGTCAAAAATAATTTTGAATAAAGAGTATCAACATATGAACTTCGAATACACGGAAAAATCAAAAAGCCTTCAGAAAAAACTAAAGCAGTTTATCGCCGAACATATTGCTCCTGTTGAAAAGGAAGTAGAGGCATTTCACAGAAACCCAGCCAATGCTTGGAAAAGATGGCCAGGTCTAGAAGGATTAAAACAGAAGGCAAAAGATGCTGGCTTATGGAATATATTTCTTCCGAAGTCTTATGGCGATTTAAGTCCAGGGCTTACCAATATGGAATATGCACCTTTGGCCGAAATCATGGGTCGTGTTTTATGGTCGTCTGAAATCTTTAATTGTAGTGCTCCAGATACCGGTAATATGGAAGTATTGGCAAAGTACGGAACACCTGAGCAACAAGACAAGTGGCTAAAACCTTTGATGAATGGAACTATTCGTTCCGCTTTTTTAATGACTGAACCTGACGTTGCTTCTTCTGATGCAACCAATATTGAAACAGCAATCGTTGCTGACGGAGACGATTATGTCATCAACGGAAGAAAATGGTGGGCATCTGGCGCAATGGATCCGAATTGTAAAATTGCCATTGTCATGGGAAAAACTGATTTCGATGCGCCCCGGCACTTGCAACAAAGTATGATTTTGGTTCCGATGGATACACCAGGATTACAAATCGTAAGACCCTTGACCGTTTTTGGTTATAATGATTCCCCCGAAGGGCATGCGGAAATAATTTTAGACAATGTGCGTGTACCTAAAGAAAA
>QIMC01000424.1 GCA_003232185.1 Flammeovirgaceae bacterium
CTTGAATTAACCCGTTAGTACTACGTTTTTATCCTCCAAATCTTACTATTTACACGGCTTCTGAGAAATCACTATTAATCGAACTCAGGTTCATAACAAACTACTTTATTTAAAAAAAATGAAAACTGCAAAATCTAGTAGTTCTTCAAATTTTTTAACAGCCATATTTCCTTACTCCTTGACCCTGGATTTAATCTATCGCTTTTACCACAGTTTTGGGAGCTTCTTTTTTACTTCCATCAAATCCGGTTACGCCACCTACCGTGGTATACTTCATCACATACTTTTTATCGGGAAATATGCGTTGATACGCACTTTGGCACATTAGTGTCGCTTCATGAAATCCGCAGAGAATCAATTTTAATTTTCCGGGATACGTGTTTACATCACCAATGGCATATATACCAGGAATATTGGTTTGGTAATCTAATGTATTATCAACTTTTATGGCATTTTTTTCGATTTCTAATCCCCAATCACCTATAGGGCCTAATTTGGGTGAAAGTCCAAATAAAGGAATGAAATTATCTACTTCTAAGATGATTTCTTCTTCTATTCCCGTTTTTTTGATAATTACGGCTTCTAATTTATTTTTTCCTTGCAGGCCAATAATTTCAGCGGGAGTAATCAAATTAATTTTTCCTTCATTCTTTAGATGTTGTACTTTTTCAACAGAACCTAAAGCTCCTCTAAATTCATTTCGTCTGTGTACTAAAGTTACTTCCGAAGCCACATCAGCCAAAAAAACACTCCAATCTAAAGCAGAATCACCGCCTCCGGCAATAATTACTTTCTTATCACGATAAACTTCAGGATCTTTAATGATATAGGCTATACCCTTATCTTCAAACTTTGCTAGGTTTTCGAGTAAGGGCTTTCTAGGCTCAAAACTTCCTAATCCGCCTGCGATTGCCACTATAGGGGCCTTATGTTTCGATCCTTTATTTGTAGTAACAATGAAGGAACCATCTGCTAACTTTTCTATAGTCTCAGCCCTTTCCCCTAAAGTGAATCCAGGTTGAAAAGGTTTAATCTGTTCCATCAAATTATCGACCAATTCTCCGGCTAGTACTTCAGGAAAACCTGGAATATCATATATGGGTTTTTTAGGATAAATTTCGGAACATTGTCCTCCTGCCTGTGGCAATGCATCGATCAAATGACATTTCAACTTTAATAGACCTGCTTCAAAAACAGTAAAAAGACCCGTAGGACCTGCACCGATTATCAGTATATCTGTTTTAATCATTGAAAGAAGAAATTAAGATCATCGCGAAGATACTATGTAAGAAAACTGAAAAATTATGACGGTTATCTGTATTTTAAGAAAGATTGATTACCTCTTCAATTTGTGGGGCATATTTTTTAATAGTCATTTCTACACCACTCTTTAAAGTCATCTGATTCACCGAACAACCTACGCAAGCACCTTCTAATTTAACTTTTACCGAGTTTTCATTATCAATGGATACCAGTGTAATATCGCCCCCATCACTCTGTAAAAAAGGCCGAATTTCTTCTAGGGCCTTTTCCACATTCATTTTTAGTTCCTCCGAAGTCATTGTTATCATATTTACTTCTTTTTAACGACAGAGCAGCCTGCCATTGTTGTTATTTTAATTGCCTCTGTAGGAGGTAAACTCTTATTTCTTGCAACTACTTCTTGTACTACATTCTTTGTTAACTTTTCAAATGCTGCTTCAATGGGCGTAGCCGTTTGCATTGCTGCGGGTCTACCTATATCACCTGCTTCCCGAATGCTCTGTACTAATGGGATCTCACCTAAAAAAGGAACTTTCAAGTCTTCAGAAAGATGTTTGGCCCCTTCTTTTCCGAAAATATAGTACTTATTTTCGGGAAGTTCAGCAGGTGTAAAATACGCCATATTCTCAACAATACCCAATACTGGAACATTGATAGAATCTTGCTGAAACATTGCCACACCTTTTTTCGCATCGGCCAAGGCCACTTCTTGTGGTGTACTTACAATTACAGCTCCAGTAATAGGCATGGCTTGCATGATGCTCAAATGGATATCTCCGGTTCCTGGAGGTAAGTCCAGTAACATAAAATCCAACTCACCCCAATGCGCATCAAAAATCATTTGATTAAGCGCTTTGGAAGCCATAGGCCCTCTCCAAATCACAGCCTGATTTGGCTGGGTGAAAAATCCGATGGAAAGCATTTTTACCCCGTAGCTTTCAACAGGTTTCATTTTTGATTTGCCATCGATGTTTATTGCTAATGGTTTTTCTTGGACAACATCAAACATAATAGGCATTGATGGCCCATAAATATCTGCATCGAGCAAGCCTACTTTGAAGCCCATTTTAGCCAAAGTAACCGCTAAATTTGCCGTAACCGTAGATTTGCCAACACCCCCTTTACCAGAAGCTACTGCAATAATATTTTGAATGCCGGGAAGGGGCTTACCCTTTATTTCATTTGTTTTTGGCTTCGCAGCTACAGTGTCAACCTTAAGGTTTATCTTTATTTTAGCCTTTTCATAGACTTCTTGGTGAATAATCTTTAAGATTTCAACCTCCGTCTTTTTACGGGCTTGAAGACTTGGATTGTTGATGGTAATATCTACCTCAACCTCGTCTCCGAAAATCTGTATGTTTTTTACAGCTCCACTCTCTACCATATTTTGGCCTTCCCCAGGAACCGTAATATTTTCTAATGCCTTTAAAACGTCCTTTTTATCTAGCTTCATTATGTGTATTCATTCTAAACAACAAAGATACAGTATAGACCCGAGAAGCTAAAGGGTTTGGATTGAAATGTAGTATCGGAGAATAGTGAAGGACTATTGGATTTGTTGGATTTGTTGGATTTGTTGGATTTGTTGGATTTGTTGGATTTGTTGGATTTGTTGGATTTGTTGGATTGTAATAAAATGTTTTTTTGCTGATTTATTCAAGTTCTTTGAAAAATTTACAACTAAGGCTATGCTTAGATTTTTCAATTTCAAATACAAACAAAATTTCTGTGTCAAATTCGAAGCATTTATTCTTTAACAGTGCCTAATTGCACAAATCAAACCTGTCTTCCATCCAACAAATTAATAATACGTGAGCCATAGGCTGCATTTTGCTCCGAATGGGTTACTTGAATTATGGTTACACCATCTTCTTCATTCAACTTTTTGAAGAGTTGCATAATTTCTTCGCTCTGCTGTGAATTCAAGTTGCCTGTAGGCTCATCGGCCAAAATGAGTTTGGGATTGGCAATCAATGCTCGGGCTACACCTACCAGTTGCTGTTGGCCACCACTTAACTGCGCAGGAAAAAGATCTTTCTTGCCCACAATATTAAACCGATCCAACATATCGGCCACCATTGCCTTCCGTTCTGAACCTTTAAATTTTTTGTACAACAGGGGCATTTCGAGGTTTTCTTTTACGGTAAGATCGTCCAACAGATGATAAGATTGAAATACAAAACCGATATATTCTTTATATAAATTTGCGCGATGCTTCTCCCTCATCGTATGCACAGATTCATCTAAAAAATTATACTCTCCCTCGTCAAAATCATCAAGCATACCAATGACATTAAGCAAAGTGGATTTCCCAGAGCCAGATGGACCCATTACGGAGATAAACTCCCCTTCTTGAACTTCAAGATTGAGGTCCTTAAGCAAAAAGACCCGTTGACCTCCTGAATTGACCCATTTAAAAATATTGTTTAGTTGTAATAACATATTTTACTGTATTTAGTTAAATTCTATTCGTCCCTCAGTGATTCTATAGGATTCGCAATAGCTGCTTTAATTGTTCTTGTACTTATTGTCAACACTGCAATGACTATCGCCAATAGACCTGATGCAGCGAAAAACCACCAACTTAAATCTATCCTGTAGGCATAATTCTGCAACCATTGCTCCAAAAACCACCATGCAACGGGAGATGCAACTAAAAATGCAATTAAGATTAATTTTAAAAAATCCTTTGTTAAGATATACGTTATTGAGGAAACACTGGCCCCGATTACCTTTCTAATACCTATTTCCTTCGTGCGTTGGGAAACTATGAGCATCGACATTGCAAAAAGTCCAATACAACTAAGCAAAATAGCTATTATAGACCCACTAGTAATCATAGCCGACATAGATTTTTCCCTGCGGAAAGTACGGTCAATATTTTCATTTAAGAACGACCCTAAGAATTTAGCATTGGGTTCTATTCTTTGCCATGCATTTTCAACGGCATCAAAGGTATTGACCATATTCGAGGGCGCTACCTTTACATAGGCATAAGTTAGTTCCAAATCACGACTCATATAAAAAGTAATGGGCTCAATAGCCTTGTCCAAATCCTGGAAATGATAATCTTTTATTACTCCTAGAATGGGGGATTGTAGTTCTCCATCTATATTCAGACTTATTGCTAACGGGTTTTCTTCTCTTAAATCACGGGCCATAGTCTCGTTGATAATCACCCCCATACTGTCAGAAGCGCTTCTAAAATTTCTGCCCAAGGCCATCTCCATACCTAAGGTCTGTGCATATTCGTAGTCTACGACTAAAAAATTCGTTCGAACTGAACGTCCTTTATATTCGAATCCTATAACACTAGACGATCGACTTCCATCCTTTCCCCTCCCCAAATTATTGTCGGCACCAGAAATGTTCAAGATGTCAGGATTCCCATTTAATTCTTGTTTCAATAGCTCAAGAGCGGCGTAGCTATTTTTTTTTCCATTCAAAGGAAAAGAAATGACTTGGTTCTTTTCGTATCCCAAATCTTTATTGCGCATAAAGTCAATTTGACCTCTCAAAACAAACGTACCTGTCATCAACAGAATTGCAATGCCAAATTGAACTACCATAAGCACATCGCGTAGACGATTTTTCCCGTTGGTTTCCAATTTACCCTTTAGCGATTGTATTGTACCTAAACGACTTAACAATAATGCAGGATAACCCCCAACTATCAGGGTAATCAAAAGTATAAACATAGTGAAACCAATAATCGCCGATGGGGTAGTCAATATATCCAAGGTAGCCACAGTGCGAAATATGGTTTTGAAATTGTCCAGCAGCAGTATACTGAGTAATAAACCTACACTTACGGAAACTAGAAAAACAAGTAAGCTTTCGCTCCAAAATTGCAAAAAGAGTTGTTTTTTTCTAGCGCCCAAGGTCTTTCGCATGCCAATTTCCTTTAGGCGTTGTGCACTTTTCGCTATACTCATATTGATGAAATTCACACACACAATGAACAGGATAAGAAGGGCAACACCCAAAATCAGAAAAGGTACACTTCTGCTAACATTTGCGAATCCTTTTCTGAAACTTGTAAAGCGAACGTCGGAGAGTGGCAATAATTTTAGCTCTCTAAGAAACCCATTATTATTGGTCAAAGCCCCATCACGTTTGGCATTTTCTATGGCTTCTTGGTAATGGAGGTTTACGAAATCTCGTGTATTTTGCTCGAATTGTTGTACATCGACACCATTTTGCAACTGAACGTATACCTCATGATACTGTGCATTCCACATTTCTTTAGTCTGTGTAAACTCTCTATTGTTTTCAAAACGAATCGCTATTTCAAAATCCATCGAAGTGTTATCCGGCATATTTTTAACTATCGCTGCTACGGTAAAGGGTCGCTCCTCTCCATTAATCTGAATATTCAAAGTCTTACCAACACTTTTGTT
>QIMC01000133.1 GCA_003232185.1 Flammeovirgaceae bacterium
ATATAAAGCCCAAACATATTGCGGTCCTTGGGCGGTTCATCCACCATGCTGGCGTCAGAGGTTTCTGTTTTATTTTGTTGGCAACTAAAAAGAAAAAGAAACGCCAGGAAGAAGGCCAGGTAACGATTGGATTTGCTCATTGTTTGATAGTGAATTAGATAAAATGAAGACAAAGATGTTAATATCAGTATTTGCCTGCTCTATCAGTATTTGCCTGCACAAGATATCATAAAATACGGAAAAGCGAATAGACTTGTTATTTTCAGTTATTAATTCTAGTTTGATTACTTATTGGGATCAAACTTACTATATCATGAAACTCATCTTTACCTTTTTACTGCTACTCCCTTTATGTCTCTTTGCCCAACCACAGCAACCCGTGGAAGAATGGACGGGGAAAACCATCTTACTTATTGGGGGACATCCGGACGATGATCACCAGTCCCACGGCACCCTGGCCATGCTAAAGGACCACGGCAATGATGTCCATATCCTGATTCTGACCACCGGAAATGTAGGTACCAAAGATCCAAAGATCAGCCGCAATGACCTGTCCATAATTCGTCGGCAAGAGCAACTGGATGCCATGAAGGCCATCGGTTTGTCTGAAGAAAACTACATTAATCTGGGTTATGACGATGGCCGGGTGGAGTTTGCCGACCGGGAAGAATTAGTGGGGAAGCTGGTTTATTATATCAGAAAACTGAAACCAAATGTATTGATGGCCTTTGACCCCGGTTATAACTACCAGGTTTGGCAGAAGAGTGATCATCGGGCTGCTGCTTATCTGGCGGCAGACGCAGCCCGTGCTGCTGAGTGGCGACTGCTTTATGAAGGACAGGTCATTCATGGAGGCCTGGATGCCCATGCGGTGGAGGAGTACCTGTTTTACGGCGGGAATATCCCTGACAAAAATACGCGGGTGAACATTACCGAATATGCGGATCAAAGAGTAGAAGCCGGAATGAAATATGTCAGCCAGTTCAGTTCAGGTTGGAAGGATTACCTGGGTGCGGACCTGAGTAAATATCCGGATGGTGAGGAACAGAAATTGAGAGATGGGATAAGCGGTAGAATAATGGTTGAAGACGGCAAGTCATACGAACGCTTTAGATATTACAAAGGAGCGCCGGATGGACTGGGACATGGGAAAAGGGATTAGCCCTTTTTAATTACGAATTACCAGGGACGAAGGAGGAAGGGATGTATCGCTTAAAATATCAGGGGACGAGTACTAAGTACCTCAAAGGTGGGTAATTGCAATTGTAATACTAAAACTCACTTCTCAGACAGAGTCTAATTTACACCCTCGTAAAGGTTTTTAACCAACTAAATATTTTATGCCGATGTTTTGGCACTATTTAAAAATAGCCTCCCGCAATTTGATTAAGAGGAAATTCTATTCATTTATCAACGTCCTTGGATTAGCCATTGGCATGGCTTGTTGTTTGCTTATTACACTATACGTGATGGACGAATTGAGCTATGATAAGTTTCACGAAAACGCGGATAGAATTTACAGAATAGCAACACGTGTTACTATTATGGGTAAGGAATCAACAATAGCTTCAACTAATGACCATATTGCGGAAGTAGTTGATGAACTACCAGAAGTGCAAACTTCAGTACGTGTTCGTAAATTTGAAGATTGGCTAGTTAGACATCACAGTGAGATATATAAGGAAAACGACATCATTTCAGTTGATTCGAACTTCTTTCAAGTATTCACATTTCCGTTAATAGAAGGAGATCCTGGTACAGCTTTACGGAATCCTAATTCGGTTGTTTTAACAGAAGAAATCGCCCGTAAATATTTCAATAGAGTTCAAGGAGTAATAGGGAATACACTAACCGTCAATGGCGAATTGTACAAAGTAACGGGAGTAGCTAAAACACCTCCTAGGAATGCTCACTTTCATTTCGATATGATTTTTCCTTATAAGTCCATAGAAAGAGATGTAGTGGATTGGACAAATGTAAGTGGTAAAATTTCTACTTATATATTGTTGCATGATAATGCATCGTTAGCTACCGTTTCAGATAACCTTTATAAGCTATTTCTTAAATATCACCCAGAAACAAATGAATATTTGACGCAAGGCGGAACTAATTTCCAAATACAATTTTTGATACAACCTTCCACCGATATACATCTTAAGTCTAATTTTGCATTTGAAATGGAGACCAATGGCAGTTTAAGCTATGTATATATTTTATCAACGATAGCAATTTTCATTTTTCTAATCGCCTGTATAAATTTTATCAATCTTCTAACCTCTCGATCAATTGATAGGGCTAAAGAAATTGGAGTTAGAAAAATATTAGGTTCGCGCAGACTGACTCTTATTAAACAATTTTTAGCAGAGTCCCTAATGCTTAGTTTTTTAGCAATGGTGATTGCTATTGTATTAACAGGGATATTCAGGATTCCATTTAACAACATCGCCGGAAAAGAATTATCTTCTATCTTATTCCATGATGTATACCTTTGGCTGGCCATTGGGGTTATGATCTTAGTTGCAGGACTGTTGGCAGGATTGTATCCGGCTTTTTACCTCACGCGATTCAACTCAGTAATAATACTTAAGACCAAAATAGCTGGCAGTAAAAGTAGCAAAAAATTCAGGAATGGCCTAGTAGTATTTCAGTATGTAGTATCAATTGGATTGCTCGCTTGTACATCTTTCACTTATCAGCAATTAGAATACATGCGCCAGAAGGATTTAGGTATAAACAAAGATAATGTATTAATCATTGATAATAAGTTGGGTAGCTCCTCTGAGGTCTTTTTGAATAGAATTAAAAGTAATGTACAAGTACTATCTGTAGCAACTTCTAGCCAAAGTCCTCATTCTGTTACTAATACAGAAGGAATATATTTGGAAGGAGAAGAAGAAAATATTTTACGGGTTAAACGACTATATGTTGATGATAATTTTCTTTTCACTATGGAAATTAAGTTGATAGAGGGTCGGAACTTCAATCCGGATATGGCATCTGATAGTACAGCTATGGTAATTAACAAGGCTGCTGCAAAGGCTTTAGGGTTAGAAAATCCTATAAACAGCATAGTAATGCGAGGAGATAAGGATTTTGCAATTATTGGCATAACCGATGATTTTCACTTTCAATCACTGCAAGAAGAGATTGCACCTTTAATGATATTGTTAGACCAAGGACAAAAGACAGGTGTTATAGAAGCAAGAATAAATTCTAAAAATATTCCTAACACGTTATTCTATTTAAAGGAGCAATGGAACTTAACAAGTACTGAAGCACCCTTTTATTACACCTTTTTAGATAAAAATTTCGATTCACTTTATAATACTACCTATCAATTAGGGTCAGTGGTTGCTATCTTTGCTGGATTAGCAATATTCATCGCTAGTTTGGGTCTATTAGCATTGGCGGCTTTCACGGCAGAGCAACGTACTAAGGAAATTGGGATACGCAAGGTAGTAGGTGCTTCAGTTAAGGAGATAGTTATGATGCTTTCTAGTGACTTCACTAAGTTAGTTTTGATAGCATTTTTTATTGCAATCCCTCTGTCCTATTTTGCCATGAGCCTGTGGTTACAGGACTTTGCATACCGCATTGATATCAATCTCTGGACTTTCATCGTTGCTGGCCTTTTCACTATAGTGATCTCTTGGCTGACGATTAGCTTTCAAATCATCCGGGCAGCAAAAACCAATCCCGTGGATAATTTGAACTACGAGTAACTGTGAATTATTGAGGATAAACCTAGAGTCCAAACATGGGTTCTGAAATTGGGTCATGATAGTCAGTTAAAACTACTTTTTAAGTTCGTATAGGGGGGTTTTGATATATCCTTCGGATACTGGTTGCTAACATCAGGTTGACAACCACGAAAACGGTATCTTTTGTTGGCCAATAGGGTGACTTTATACTAGGCAACCATGGTTCAACAAACTAATCCTCTATTTTACTTCAAACTCAATGTTAAATTGAATGAGGTCTGTTTCAATATCCTCACCTTCGTAGCTTAGGAGAAATTTCGTCTGAAATCCTGTTCCATATCTTCCTGGTGATAGTGGCGGATTCTCCTCGGCAATACAGAAAAACGCTCCATATGGGGAACCAACCTCTCTTATTTTTGGAGGGATCCAATGAATCTGAAATTTTAAATCCGTTTTAGGAAGCATCATGTGACCTGCTACATAGCTACAAAACATATTAACGTAGGGTTTACCCATGTCATTATTTTGCTCACCATTTTCAGTAGGGTCATAACTTTCAAGCCGAGTGACCCGGCAAAAGTCCTCATAATCGAAACCCCTTAAGACTAATCTTTCATCTGAGTTATTCTTGACAATAAGACTAAATACAAAATTCTCTCCGGGATAGAAAGTGGTAGAACTCACTCCGTTCTCGTTCAATAAGGTAAATTGAATATCCAAATTATTGACTATTGGAGGAAAATTTACTTGACTACCCTCTTTACAGCTCAGAGCTATAGAAAGAGCTAAACATAAGAATTTCAAATAAATACCTTTTTGTAGATTCATCATTTTAACCATCTGTGCCTACTTATAAGACTACTTTTCTTACTAAATGGTTGTAAAGGCATGGGCCAACGTTGTCCCAAACATTAACTACATCGAGCCAACTAACTATCGCAACGAATGAACCCAACCTTTATGACTTTCTTTAATTCCATTGGTACCCTCAGGAGACCAATCTCTGGAAGCTTGCTATTTCAGTCAATAAGCTCTAGTTTAACCACTAATTAGAATCAAACTTATTATATCATGAAATTCATCCTTACCATTTTACTTTTAGTACCTTTTTGTCTATTCGCGCAGCCTAATCAACCCGTGGAAGAATGGACGGGGAAAACCATCTTACTTATAGGGGGACATCCGGACGATGACAGCCAATCTCATGGCACCCTGGCTATGTTGAAAGACCACGGCAATGATGTCTACATCCTGATCCTGACCACCGGGAACGTTGGCACCAAAGACCCCAAGATCAGCCGCAACGACCTGTCCATAATTCGCCGTCAAGAGCAGTTGGATGCCATGAAGGCCATCGGATTGTCTGAAGAAAACTACATCAATCTGGGTTATGACGATGGCCGTGTGGAATTCGCTGACCGGGAAGAAGTAGTGGGGAAACTAGTCCATTACATTAGAAAACTGAAACCAAACGTATTGATGGCCTTTGACCCAGGCTATAACTACCAGGTTTGGCAGAAGAGTGATCATCGGGCTGCTGCTTATCTGGCGGCAGATGCAGCCCGTGCCGCTGAGTGGCGTCTGCTTTATGAAGGGCAGATCATTCATGGAGGCCTGGAAGCCCATGCGGTGGAGGAGTACCTGTTTTACGGAGGAAACATATCAGACAAAAATACGCGTGTCGACATAAGCGACTATGCTGATCAAAGAATTGAGGCCGGGATGAAATATGTCAGTCAGTTCAGCTCAGGCTGGAATAATTATCTGGGTCCGGATCTGAGCAAATATCCTGATGGCGAAGAGCAAAAGGTGAAAGAAAATATCAGCAATCGAGTTTTGGTTGAGAATGGCAAGTCGTACGAGCGATTTAGATACTATAAAGGTGCGCCCGATGGACTGGGACA
>QIMC01000218.1 GCA_003232185.1 Flammeovirgaceae bacterium
CCTTTTTATGTTGAATTTGGCGATCATAATTCCGATATGGGATTTAACATCAAACGTGCCAGATCCGATAACTGACAAAAATATTCCAAGCACCAGACAAGTTTATAGGTTATTAGCGGTATCTTTTTTTCTTGGATTTTTGTTTACGGCTATTAGAATTTTTTTTGCGTCTGCCTAGAAGCTGATTAAATATATCCGATACAGATCGTCTTTCCTTATAGTCTTCACAATCGAGTAGTACATCCAAGGGGTATGGAATAGGTTGAAATTTGGCGCTGGTTAATTCCTGAAATTCTTGATCTCCATTGAGTTGTTGCATAAATAACCCCCAGATTGGTAGGGCCATAGCTGCCCCCTGACCATAGGTAATCGTTCTAAAGTGAATATTAGGATCATCACTTCCAACCCAGGCACCAGCTACTAGTTTTGGAGTCATACCAATAAACCAACCATCTGCATGGGACTGAGTGGTTCCTGTCTTGCCGGCAATGTCATTGGTTAATTGGTATTTTGTTCGAAGTCTTTGTGCTGTGCCTTTATCCACAACTTTCCTTAACATATGTAACATGAGGGTAGCCGTCCTCTTAGACATGGCTCGTCGCTGGCTTCGATCAGATGAGTAGTCCTCCAATATTTCACCATCATAGTTTTCAATTCGATGTAAGTACCTGGGTTTTACTGCTTGCCCCTGATTAACGAAACTACCGAAAGCTCCTACCATCTCAAATAAAGACAGATTGGGTGTGCCTAAAGCAATGGATGGGACTTCAGGAATATCGTTTTCAATTCCCATTTTATGGGCCATTGATATGGCGTTTTTAATTTTCGTTTTTCTTAAAACTTTAACTGATACTGTGTTGACTGAATGGGTTAGTGCTCCCTGAACCGAATACGACCCCTGGTAATTCTCATTGGCATTTCCAGGCGACCAATCATTAAAATTTGTATAGGTTACCCTTCTTGATGAGACAAAATCGCATGGTTTTACTCCGTTTTCCAATGCTGCAGCATATACAACAGGTTTGAAAATAGAACCTACCTGCCTTTTCGTATGGATATTTACATGGTCGTACTTAAAATATTTATGATTAATTCCCCCTACCCAAGCCAGGATGGCACCATCGGTTGGATCCATTACCATAAATCCTGCATTTAGAAAGTACAAATAGTGTTTTATTGAATCCAAAGGTGACATCTCTACCTCCTGTTCACCATCCCAGGTAAAAATTTTCATGGGTTCGGGTTCTTTGAATTTTTTCTGTATCTCGGATTCGGTTAACCCTTGCTTTTTTAACCTTTGGTATCGGTCGCTTTTATGGATCGATGTTAGCAAAGTGTTCCTATTTTGGTACCAGGGCCTGGTTCCCTTCCAATGCTCGTTAAATTTGCTTTGGAGCTCCTTCATATGTATCGATACCGCTTGTTCTGCAAATTGCTGCATCCTGGAGTGGATAGTGGTATAAATTTTGAGACCATCGGTATACAGGTTGTAAGGCCGTCCATCTTTGTTGGTATGGCTATCACACCATGTCCGTAGTTCACTTCTCAAAAATTCTCGAAAATAGGTGGCAATCCCCTGATTGTGGGTAGTAAGTGTAAAATCTATTATTAGTGGAATTTTTTGTAAGGAGTCCAATTCTGGACTTGACAGGTAGCCATATTTCTCCATTTGAGCTAAAACTACATTTCTTCTTTCCAGAGAAAATTTTGGATTGCGCTTGGGATTGTAGCGTGTAGTTGCTTTCAGCATTCCTACTAATACAGCAGATTCCTCAATAGATAGATCAATGGGTTTCTTATTAAAAAATCTTACTGAAGCAGTTTCAATTCCAAAGGCATTATTTCCGAAACTTACAGTATTCAAATAAAGCGTAAGAATAGTTTCTTTGTCATAGATCTGTTCAATCTTTTTAGCGACAATCATTTCTTTAACCTTATTGACAGGCAAGCTTATAAATCCCTGGCCTGTCCGGGCAAACAAGTTTTTTGCTAATTGCTGGGTAAGTGTACTGCCTCCACCGGAACTTCTGTCTCCCCAAAGAAGGGTTTTAATGGCAACGCGGAATAGACTTTGTAAGTCAACCCCTTGATGTTGGTAGAACCTGACATCTTCTGTTGCGATTAGTGCATCAATTAAGTGGTCAGGTATGTCCTGAAACAAAGCATTGGTACGTTCCTGAAAATAGTACTTGCCTAGCAATACACTATCTATGGAATAAATTTCGGAAGCAGTATTGTTTTCATAATTTAATATCTCTTGCGTGTCAGGTACATGGCCAAAAAATCCCCAGGCGACCGAATAGCAAAACATACATGCCATCCCAAAAAGAGCTATAAAAAATAAAGGGATAGCTGTGAGCAGAATTCTTGCCCAACGATGCTTATGGTAGAAGTTTTCCGAGATGGCTTTGAAGCTCACTGGTTTTGATATATCTTAATTTTAATAATACCCCGCTAACGTCGGCAAGGGTGTCTTATTGTTGCAGTTTTTCAGGCCATTGACTTGACATTAGTAGGATCCATGATATTTTCGTAGAATCCATTCCATACTAACCAAGCAAAGTAGTATGGCCAAAGCCCAGGGCCATTTGATCAATGGAGTAAAAAATTCTTCACTAAAAATGACGCTCCGGGCCTGCTTTTCACTTAGCTTCCTGGTTAAATTCTCCCACTGATCCTGGTGGTAAAATGCTCCATTGAAAGTCTGCGGTCAAGCTCAGGGCCTCCAATTGCATTTCGGTAATTGTAAATTGTCCTTGACTGGTTACAGGTTTTTGGTCAATAGACGTTTGTGCTTGAAAGGTGTAAATTCCTGGGTTAAGATTACTAATTCGATATTTACTACTCCCCAGGCTAGTTACATAACTATAGGTCTCAATAAAACCGTTCGGGCCTCGGAGTTCCAAGTCAACTGCATGCCCAAAGGTTTCCTCATAAATCTCATTGTAGGTTTCAGTTTCTAATATCACTGGTTCATTGGCGGTAAACTCAGGAGTCAGTGGATATACCTTAAAGCGGCTTTTCTTTTCATTGGAGGATAGATATTGCACCAGCTTTGAAACCAATTCGTCAAATAGATCGAAGCTTTGATTCCTTTTGTAATCCTGCATGCGCCATTGCCAGATGCCCTCGCCAATCATTAAGGCAGATTTCTGATCTCCCTCGTCAATTACTACCATCAAGGGATTATTTGTTACTAAATTTCCTACTGTTTGGAACAGGAGTACTTCTACACCCCCGCCGATACCATAGTTGGCAAAGGGTACACTTACAGGGTTGAAGGTGGCAATAATTTCTTGCAGCTCAGGTGAAAATTGAAACTTGGAAAATGAAGCATTGAAACTTGGCGTAACCAGGTCTTTCTGAAAATTTATGGTCTTTATTGATATATATGGATTTTCTGAATTTATTCGATTGAGATTGCTTTTGCTACCAATAATCGTCCACAATGGGAGCCCAGCCTTAAAATGATTGGACACCGCAGGTATTTTTTGCAATTCCTGCTGACTGATTTGATGAAGAATGATTAGATCGTATTCCCCGAATTCCGGATTGGAGATTCCAGGAATAAAAAGATCAAATTGATAGTTTTCGTTCTTTTCGATGGCATTTCTAATTGCCTTTATGTCAGGATGCGGGTTTTTCGAAGCCAACAAGATTTTCTTCTTTCCTTCTATTATCTCTAGATACGCGTGCCGGGTATTATTTTCAAGGCTGAATTCCCCTTCCACAGCTGTTATGCGAACGGTATAGTCTTTAAGTCCTTTGTTGGTTGCTTCCAGATTAAAATCTGTTTCCAATAATTGGGGTGGGTTGTTTAAATGAAGTGTCTTGCTTTGAAGAATTCTACCTTCATCCGAAACGGTGACTACTATGTTCTTGTTAATGAAACCATCATTTAGGATTTCAGCACGAATGATAAACTGATTGCCCTGGTAGGCCATCTTGTTGTAATGTATGGCTTTCAGTCGAACATCTTGCTGCGGGATGGTATCCCCTAATCCCATGCTGTATACCGGAAACTTAAATGGGGTAAAAATTGGAGACAATCCCTGGTTATGGATCCCATCACTGAGCAGAACAACCCCGGAGATAACTTTCCCTTCATAATCTGTTTGAATATCCTTCAGTAGGTCATTTAACGGGCTGCTGGGGTGATCAAAACGAAGTGAGTCAATAGTAGAAGAATCAAAGGTTTGATCAAGGCTCCTGTATGCAATTTCATAGCCACTATTTTCAAGAGATGCTCCAAGAATGGTGATACGATTTATTTGATCGTTTAGGAACTCTTTAGAAAGTACTTTAGCCAGTGAGGCAGAATTGTCTAATGCAAATACGTAATGAGGCTTTTCGATCCTGTTGTTAAACCGTTTCACTATGGGCCCAATCAGCAAAAAGCATAGGAAGCTAATAAGTAGAAATCGAAAAGTTATTAAAAAATAAAACGTGGTAGTGCTCCAGGGGCCAGGCTTTCCATACAATATATAGGTCAATGCCGCACCCACAGCCAAACAAATAAGGATTAGCCAGGGGGAGTTTTCGAAAATTAGTAGTGATCTTTCCATGCATCCAATAACCGGTAGTTTGAAAACGAGGTAAGGAGAGAAATAGTTTAGTTGTCTAAGTAAGCATACCCCCATCAACCTGAAGTACCTGCCCCGAGATATAATCCGATTGATTAGAAGCTAGAAAGACTGCACAATGAGCTACATCACTGGGTTTTCCTCCCCGTTTTAATGGTATGGCATCTCTCCAGGTTTGGACTGTTTTCTCATCGAGTTGATCTGTCATTTCAGTTTCGATAAAACCAGGGGCTATGGCGTTGCAACGAATATTCCGGGAACCCAGCTCAAGAGCTATCGATTTAGTAAAGCCTACGATACCTGCCTTAGACGCAGCATAATTGGCTTGGCCGGCATTTCCTTTAATTCCAACTATGGAAGTGATATTAATTATTGACCCACTTCTTTGTTTCATGAAGGTTCGGGTAACTGCTTTGACAGTATTGAATACTGATTTCAAATTGGTTCCAATTACCTCGTCCCAATGATCTTCTGACATACGCATTAGTAAATTATCTCTGGTAATTCCTGCGTTGTTTACCAGAATGTCCAGCCCCCCGAAATCGGCTACCACTTGATTGATAAGTTTTTCAGCAGCTCCAAATTTGGAGGCATCTGATCGGTACCCCTTGGCTTTTACCCCTAATACTTCCAGTTCTTTAACCAGCGCTTTACCCTTTTCAACGCTAGACAAATATGTAAAGGCCACTTGGGCTCCCTGAGAAGCAAATTCCTGGGCAATAGCTCTCCCAATTCCCTTTGAAGCCCCGGTTATCAGGGCGATCTTACCTTCTAGTAGTTTCATCGTTTATAATTTTGATGCTCAAAAATATAATTTCCTACTCAAAAAAGAAACGGATTAAAGGATATAGTATGACCTGCCCATCCTTGGATATGTGATTAGCTATTCTTCAGATTGTAGATTTTTTTTCTAAACAATTGGGTTAAATTTGCAGCATTCCTAGAGTTGAGCTAAAAAACCAATAGTATGGCTTCGAAATATGATCTAATAGTAATTGGCAGTGGTCCGGGAGGATATGTAGCAGCCATACGGGCTGCCCAGTTGGGTATGAATGTGGGTGTGGTAGAACGGGCTGAGCTAGGGGGGATTTGCCTAAACTGGGGATGTATTCCAACTAAAGCCCTGCTCAAAAGTGCGCAGGTATTTGAATATATAAATCATGCTTCAGAATATGGTATTCAAATTTCCGGAGCAAAGGCTGACTTTTCAGCGATGGTTGACAGGAGTAGAAAAGTAGCGGATGGAATGAGTAAAGGGATTCAGTTCCTTTTGAAAAAAAATAAGATAGATCATATCCAGGGTACCGGTATACTTGGTGTGCCAAGAACGGTTGATGTAACAGATGAAAAGGGAATAAAAACTTCGTATCAGGCGGAACATATAATTATAGCCACCGGAGGCCGGTCCAGGGAGTTACCAGGTATCCCAATTGATGGGGAAAAGATAATTGGATACCGGGAAGCCATGATACTTGAAAAACAACCGGAGCATCTGGTAATTATTGGCAGCGGAGCGATTGGGTCAGAGTTTGCCTATTTTTATAACGCTGTGGGCACAGAAGTTGTACTGGTAGAATATATGGACAGAATTGTCCCGGTTGAGGACTCCGACATAAGTAAACAGTTGGAACGCAGCTTCAAAAAATCTGGAATTACCGTTAAAACAAAGTCCGAAGTGGTAAAAGTGGATACCAAGGGCAAGAAATGCAAAGTGACCATAAAATCAGCTAAAGGGGAGGAAGTTATAGAAACGGATCTGGTGTTATCTGCTGTAGGAGTAGCTGGCAATATTGAGAACATTGGCCTGGAGGCGAAAAGGATTACTATGGAGAAAGGCCGTATCGCGGTTGACGAGCATTACCGCACCAATCATTCGGGGGTTTACGCTATAGGAGATGTGATTAAAGGACCCTGGTTGGCTCATGTAGCATCTGCAGAGGGCATTATTTGTGTTGAAGCTATCGCGGGCATGAATCCTGAACCATTAGACTATAATAACTTACCAGGTTGTACATACTGTAGCCCTGAGATAGCATCGGTGGGATATACTGAGGCCGCTGCCAAGGAAGCGGGCTATGAGGTTAAAGTTGGCAAATTCCCATTTAGTGCTTCAGGTAAAGCAAAGGCAGCCGGTAATAGCGAAGGGTTTGTCAAAGTTATATTTGATGCCAAATATGGAGAATGGTTAGGAGCCCATATGATTGGGACCAATGTAACGGAATTGATTGCCGAAGTGGTCACAGCTAGAAAGCTTGAAACCACCGGCCATGAGATCATTAAGTCAGTACACCCTCATCCGACAATGTCTGAAGCGGTAATGGAGGCGGCGGCGGCGGCATACGACGAAGTTATTCACTTGTAAACGCCGGCCGAACGCCAGTCGAATGCCGAACGCCGAATTTTGAAGTACTTCGACATTCGACATTCGGTGTTCGGTGTTCAGCGTTCGATATTTTACTAACTTATAGCAATGAAGGTTGGGGACAAACATTATCGTACCATTTGGCTGGATGAGAACGACTCAGGCTGTATTAAGATTATTGATCAAAGACATCTGCCACACCTATTTCTAGAGGAATCTTTATACACCGTCTCAGAGTGCGTACATGCTATTAAAGACATGCATGTGCGGGGTGCCGGGTTGATAGGAGCTGCTGCCGGCTATGCCATGTACCTGGCAACCCTTGAAGCAGCTAATCACCCTAAAGGGTTTGATTTCTCCTTAAGTCAAAACGCAAAAGCGCTGTTGGCCTCTCGTCCAACGGCAGTTAATTTATCCTGGGCTGTTGATCGCCAATTATCAATAATTAGCCAATATCATGGGATACAGGAAAAAATAAACATTGCCTTAGCCACTGCTGAGGATATTGCCAACGAAGATGTCAATTGTTGCCAATCCATTGGTGACCACGGGTTGTCACTTATTGAAGATATTAGTAAAAGGAACCCAGACAAGCCAGTAAATGTGCTTACTCATTGTAATGCTGGTTGGCTGGCTTTTGTCGATATTGGGTCAGCTACCGCTCCG
This sequence comes from Flammeovirgaceae bacterium, assembly GCA_003232185.1. Taxonomy (GTDB): domain Bacteria; phylum Bacteroidota; class Bacteroidia; order Cytophagales; family Cyclobacteriaceae; genus SZUA-3. Next base: position 7,612 of record QIMC01000218.1, read on the forward strand.
ATTTACGCTTCGGCAGCTAATGGGATTGACGTCCATGTCTGGGTTGATGAAACGCGTCCTCGAAACCAGGGAGCCCGCCTGACAGCCTGGGAATTGCAGGAACAAGGCATTCCACACACGGTAATTCCAGATAATACTGGTGGTCATCTAATGCAAAAGGGAATGGTTGATCTGGTGATAGTAGGAACCGATCGAACGACATACACAGGAGATGTAGCCAACAAGATAGGTACTTACCTTAAGGCGCTGGCAGCATTTGATAACAACATCCCTTTTTATGTAGCCTTGCCAAGCTCCTCTTTTGATTGGGTAATCAGAGATGGGGTAAGAGAGATCCCTATAGAAGAACGCTCGTCTGAAGAAGTGAAATATATTAAAGGCCTTCATACCGGCGAAATCAAAGAAGTGTTGTTGACTCCACCCGATAGTCCCACCGCAAACTATGCATTTGACGTAACCCCTTCCCGACTGATTACCGGATTTATTACCGAAAGGGGGATTTGCGAAGCAAATGAACAGTCAATCCTGAAAATGTTCCCAGAAAAGAGAGCAAA
>QIMC01000160.1 GCA_003232185.1 Flammeovirgaceae bacterium
AGATTTAGCCATGATGTGTTCATGCTCCGCTGCCCATTTATTATAAATGACGATGTTTTCAGGGTCTTCTGGGTTTTCATCACTTTTATCGTCTACTGCACAGGGTCCCGAGTTGATACCTGATATATCCTGGTACATCACTCTTCGTGAACCGAAGGTAAAAGTGTCGTGCACCAGAACTACATAGCCTTGCTTGGCCAGTTCGTTAGCCCAGGCTTTACCGGTATAGGATTCTTCCTGATGTGCTATTATCGTTGGGTGCACCTGATCTGAGGTACGGGTAATTTTGCGTTTGCCGAAGTACTTCTGACCTCCATGGTCGTGCAGTCCCAGTACTGCCGGTAGAGGTCCTGTTGCCCCTGCCGGTTTCAATAATATTGCTTCAGTAGGTCGACCATAAGGTAATTGCCATTCCAATTCTTCAATGACTAAACCATCATATTCATATTCGGCTTTAATAGAAACTTTAGGTTTCTTGCCATCAACAGTAGGTGCGGCCACTAACTCTACAGCTTTTTCCTTGGCCTTCTGCTGCCAGCTTTTTAAGTCGGTCCATTTAGGATTTCTGAAAGATAAAGCCGGAGGATCATTTAAGTTGCCTGTTGCCCATATGCCGTAGTTTCCTATAATGCTTCGATCACTTTTAATAACAGGCTGTTCCATTGAGACGGTGGTTTTACTTGATTTGTTTTCGGTAGGGTTAAATTCAGCAGGCATGAATGGTAAACTACTCAAGGCTGCCGCTGATTTTAAAAATTTCCTTCTCGATTTCTTTGTTTTCATAATTGGAACAAAAATAAACCCATAATATACACATTGCCCAGTAAATTATAGTCTGATAAACTGGTTGAATTGACCAATATTTACTAAAATTGTATAGAAGAGTTTTACCGTTCAACCGACTGTATATGCTCGCTATTTTTTGAGAAAATCAAAGATTTTCAAATGAGACGTGGTACCGTTTCCGATTTTTAAACGTTACATCTTAGTAAAGTATAAAATCAAGTATTTTTATCGGCACCGTAGGACATAAATAGTTATTTTCAAATATCTATTTAAAATAGTCCAATAATTCACTATTTATTACATCTGTAAGAATAATGGCAAACTTGATAAAGTAATATTTTTGTTATATAGTATTATGTAATACGTTTTTAAGGTAGTTGCATTTTTTAAGTTATATTCAATTTTAATCGTTTCCAATGAAGTTATTGGATATTAATGGAATAGTACAAATAGAGTAGATTAATCAAATGATTATTACCCTGATAGTGAAAATTTTTATCAAACTATTATAATTATAGGCCAGATAAAAAAATAAATAAGTCACATGGTTATTTGTACTTTTTTTATAACTTGGGAACCCTCTTTATATTGAGGACGTTAGTTAGATACAATATACTGTCGAAATGTTTACCAGCTACAAACAGATATCTAGAGAAATTGGCTACGTGGGCTATCTGCCTTTTCCTTCAATGGAAGAGATGGACAAGTTGCTGCATAGCCTATCTTCGAATCCCACTATTTCTAACTTTAAAAAAGCCCTTAGTGAAGCCAAAACTCCGGAAGAGGAGAAAATGATATATATGCTTCAGTTGGGTCTATCATTGGCCAAGAAGGACCTGTTCTTGATAGAAGTCAGACGGCCATTTGCTGAGGTAGCTGTTAACTACTTATTGAACCTGATCCCAAGTTTAACACTTTTTTATCTATTGAGGATTACCTTCACGAGCACGGATCAGTTATTTCAATTCTAAAAATCTTTCCTACCCCGTTCGTCGAACCTTTTCTAATAACATCCTTAAGCTGGTCTTAACCATTTCTCCCATATTGGCGCACCGAAGGAAACGGTCATCTTTGTAGTAGTCAGATAACTCGTTTTTCAAGTTATAAATGTGTGGATCCTTTGACAAGGTATCTTTAGTCATACAATCAATAAGGTCCTTCAATCGATATCTTGAGGACTTAATCCGGGAAGCAATTAGCGATTGTTCCTCTTTCTGATATTGCTTAACCGTTTCCGGTGTCATTAACTTAATGCCCAATTCAATGATCGGGTTGTTTTGGATAAAGTACTGGGGCATATAAACTACGCGTTTGCCTTCAAAAGATTGTTGGTCGAAATCAATGGCACGTATGCGATAGTGTGTTTCTTCAATATCTGGAGTAATGTCGATGACAAAATTGTTTGAGTGCATATCACCCAATAAACGCACAAAGGTCCGTTCATTAAACTTAACGAACTCTTTCGCCAGACGTATCTCATTGAGATCAGTATCCTGCATATGATGTTCAATAAACTCGTCACCCGGTATTCCAGCGATATGTTCTTCAACCAATACATTTTTAGATACCAGGTAATTGATCCGGTTAGGTGAAAGTATGTGTTCTAACTCCAATCCATATACCCTGTTGGCATCTGCATATTTTATATAAAAATAGTCGAAGTTATCATTGATTCGGTTGACAATACGAATGCGGAAGGGTCTGGTATTTCCATATATACAGACATCGATTCTATCTATAAACAAATGTTCCATCAGAGAAACATCTCCATCAGCTTTTAATATGGAATAAACTTCTTTTAGTGCCTGGTGAATTTGAAGACTTTCGGATTCTTGATAGAGTACAGATTCCCATAGAGAATCTTTTCCATACCTATCGTATAAAGTAAAACTATTTTCATAGCGGATCAGATCCGCATAGGTGATTGGGATGAATCTTTCTCGCACATGATTTTTGAGATATTCTCGCAAACCAGTACTTATTGGATAAGGTGTTTTCTTTTTGTGGATTAATCCCATAACTGAACTTGCTCTTACAAGATCGCAATTACCAATGCTATTTTCTTTCCAGCCTAAAGAGAAAAGTCTATTGGGTTCTTTTTAATTCAATCTTTTGACGGATGTATTCTACTGCCTGATTGATGGTAGACAGGCTTTCAGCGTCGTTGTCTGGAATCTTGAGATCAAATGCCTGCTCGAACTCCATTATTAGCTCGGCATAATCCAAGGAATCAATGCCAAGGTCTTTAATGAAATTTGCATCAGTTGTTACCTCTGTTTCAGCTAATCCTAGTTTTTTCACTAAAATTTCCGTAATGGATTGGTGTATATTCTGCATCAATTAAGGGTTAACTCTACAAAACTAGTCAATTTTCACTGATTTAAACAACCGCCGCCTTTTCTAATTCTTGGTCTTCAAATCGTAAGGAAAACTCAGTTCCTTCGTCGATATTAGAGACAACTTTAATAGCCCCTTTGTGTTGTCTCATAATTTGCTTCGACAGGCTAAGCCCAATCCCACTACCATTTTTCTTGGTGGTAAAAAATGGAATAAAGATCTTGCTCAGTGCTTCTTCATCTATGCCAGATCCATTGTCCTTGATGCATAAGGTAACAGTACTTATGTCGTCCCTTCTGGCAGATAGTGAAATCTGCTTTTGAGGCTCTTCCTCAAATGCTTGAATGGCATTCTTAACGATATTGATCATTACCTGTTCAATCAATTCGGGATCAACCCTTACCAACAAATCGGTAGGGATAATGGTGGTAATTACTTCAATATTCACTTGTTCCAGATCGTGTTTGAGCAGGGTAACTACCCGTTGGAAGATTTCCTTAACCTTTACTTCCTTCAATTGAGGAATGGGTATTCTGGTTAAATTTCTAAAGTCACTAACAAATCGAATCAGCCCTTCGCTCCGGCGTTGTATGGTTCGAATAGCCATATGGATGTCATCAAGATCTTCCTTGCTTATTTCATAATGGTCCATGTTTTTATTAATGTTATTACTAATGTCTCCATCCACAGTAGCTGCCAGGGAAGATATTGGGGTAACTGAGTTCATGATCTCGTGGGTAAGCACCCTAATTAAATTCTGCCAGGCCTCCATTTCTTTCTCTTCCAGTTCACTTTGAATATTTTGGAGGGTAATTAACTTGAACTGCTCACCTTTTAAAGTTAACTCAATTGCATAAATTGAAAGTTGATAGGTATACCCCTCATGTTGTATCTTGATCAGATCCTGGCCACCGGTTCTGAGTTCCTGAAAGCTTTTAACCAGTGGTCGACTGAGATTGGTTAACCCTGAAATATTTTTAAGATGCTTTACTTTCAATAGGTTTTTGGCAGTGGTGTTGATGATCTGGATGTCACCATTGTGGTCAAAGGTTATTAACCCAATTCCCAGGTGCTGCACGATGGTTTTCAGATACTGTGAATCAGCATCTTTTTCATGGTGTAAGTTTGATAGCTTCTGTTGTAGGCTATTGTATCGTTGAAGTAGGTCTTGATCATCATTACCTGCCCAGGAAGTGCTTTGGTTGGCTTCCTGATGCTCAGTCGGCCTTTGCTCCTTAAATTGTACGATCAGTTTTCGATTAATATCCAGAAATTTTAATAAACTGACTATTTGAAAAATTACCAGGGCAAATATTAAAAGTGTTAATAGTCGAAAAAGACCATCCTGGATGAAACCTGCCATCAGAAAAGAACTAAAAGCTATGGCAGCCACTCTTAATAAAAGATTAAGCTTGAATTGACTATAGCCCATGTTTTTCCAGCCTTCTATAAAGGCTGGCTCTGGTTAGGCCAAGTTCTTTGGCTGCCTTTGATATGTTTCCTGAGCTTTTTTGTATCGCCTTTTGGATTAAATTCCTTTCTACTTCCTCCAGGTTATAGGAGTCATTGGTGGTTGACTGATCATCGTTTTGAGACCCCAAAAAGAAAAAGTCATCGGGTGTCAACATACTTGACTCACTCATTATTATTGTCCGTTCTATTGCATGTTGCAGTTCCCGAACATTTCCCGGCCAGGGGTAGTCCTGTAATTTTTTTATAGTAGCAGAGGTTAGTTTCACTTTTGATTTGCGATACTTTGCGCTGTACACTTTTAAGAAATGTGCTGCAAGCAACGGGATGTCCTCAATACGTTCTTTGAGTGATGGCAGGTATATTTCTACAGTGTTGATCCGGTAAAGTAGATCCTGTCGGAAGGTACTCTCTTTAACCATTTCGTAAAGTGGCATATTGGTGGCGCAAATTAACCGGATATCAATTGATTGAGCGTTGTTGGATCCAATCCTTGTTATCTGACGGTTTTGGAGCACGGAAAGGAGCTTGGATTGCAGCGGGTGACTCAAATTGCCTATCTCGTCCAGAAAGAGTGTACCGGTATTGGCCAATTCGAATCGCCCGACACGGTCTTCCCGGGCATCGGTAAACGCCCCTTTCTTGTGACCAAATAATTCACTTTCAAATAATGATTCAGTAATCGCTCCCATATCTACTCCAATAAAAACGAATCCTTGTCGGTGTGAGCGCTGGTGTATTGCCCTGGCCACTAATTCTTTGCCTGTTCCGTTTTCTCCAAGTATCAGAATATTAGCATCCGTTTTCGCCACTTTATCGATAATGGATAAAACGTTACGCATGGCGGTACTTTCCCCAATCATTTCTTTATATGGTTGGTTCATTCCTTCCACTAATTGCTTCTTCTCTTGTTTCAATTTATCCACCTCTTTGTAGGAATTCTTCAATCTTAAGGCAGCTGAAATGGTAGCAACGAGTTTTTCGTTTTGCCATGGTTTAAGCACAAAATCTGTAGCTCCTTGCTTTAGCGCCTTAACCGCCATTTCCACGTCTCCGAAGGCAGTTACCAGAATTACTACTGCACTGGGGTCTTTTTCTCGTATTTGGCTAAGCCAATAGAACCCCTCTTTCCCACTGGTTATATCTTTGCTGAAATTCATGTCGAGCAGTATTACGTCGTAGGTATCATTGTTGAGTAAAAAGGGTATCTTTTTAGGGTTTTTTTCAATTAGAACCTCATGAGCATGTCTTTTTAAAAGTAATTTTGCGGCCAATAATACATCCTCATCGTCATCTATTATTAGTATTTTGCCTAGTTCTTTTTCCATGGGTGGTAACATATCTTATTATATTTTTCTTTATTGATCCTAATACTATGCCAAACAAGTCCATTCTTGTTTAATGAATTGTATCCTAACCTTTTACAGCTTAATTTCAAGAGGGAAGACATTGCATTTTGTACGATATCGTACAAAAAATGTTTCGATACCGAACACCAAATAAGCAATTAATTTTTAATAAATAATACTATTGATTGCATTTCATAGAATACATGGGCTCATGACTCTGAAGTGATGCTCGGTATTCCGCCAGTCAACCGGTACACTCTGAAAACCTTCATTAAGACTTTCACCACCCCTCCCTCCTGTGAAGATGCCATTAGCAGGTTGGAAAACGATTAACCTAAGATAATCTTGATGGATATAAATTTGCCTGGAAACTACTTAATATTTAGAATTATTAAAGTAATTAATTGCACTATACAGTAGTCGAAATATGCTCATTTTAACTGCAACTTTCAGCGCAATAACCGGCCATCCCAGGCTGAAATTCCTTTCATTTTATGTCCTGGCTGCTTTTAAAAGGTTTTCGAGCTTATTGATCTGGCAAAGGAAGACCATCAATAGGTCATCTTAGTATTTTAAAATCCCCTATTCATATTTGTTATATTCGAAAATATACTACAATTTGCGGGATGATAATTATATATAAATTACCCAATATTAGGGAGAGAATGTTATATTTATATGTAATCTGAATTGAATGTTTCTATTAACCTATTAAACATTTAAACATTGTATTTATACTAACCTAATTAACCTTTAATTTTATGAGATTAAAACTACAATTTACTCTTATCACCTTCCTGATAGCCTTCACCATGATGGCTCAGGAACGCACGGTAAGTGGAACAGTGACTGCCGCCGATGATGGTGGTGGCTTACCTGGGGTTAACGTACTAATCAAAGGTACAACCACAGGAGCGGTTACCGATATTGAAGGTAACTACAAACTAACCACGGCTTCTGAAGACGTGATATTAGTATTCTCTTTCGTAGGATATACGAATCAGGAAATACCCTTGGAAGCACGCAGTATCATCGATGTGGCACTCG
>QIMC01000318.1 GCA_003232185.1 Flammeovirgaceae bacterium
TGGACTTTTACTTCTTCCAGTGGCCATTGTTTTCTATCAGCATACATGCGAAGCGTCATACCCGTGCAGGCTCCAAGTGACGATAAAAGTAAATCATAAGGCGTTGGCCCTAAATCTAGTCCCCCCACTGATGTCGGTTCATCAGCCAATAAATGATGTTCACGGGCCAATATATCTGTCAGGTATCCAACCTTCCCGGTGCTGGTCAATACCTGATTTTCTGATGAAACTGGTTGGTCATCGACGGTATCCAAATACCTTGAAGTCCAATGTGCTATCATATTTCCAGCGTAGATGCTGTCTTTCTTATCAGAAAGGAGGTGATCGGCCCCATCCAGGGAAATAAAGCTTTTGGAATGCCGGGCCAGTTGATACATGGTGGCGGCATTGTTTATATCTACGATTACATCCTGGGGAGAATGCATTATCAACAACGCTTTGTTAAGCGTTTTCAATACTTCTGAAGCTGGATTCTGTTTAAGGTCGTCCAGAAACTGTTTCTTGATAGTAAAAGGTCTTCCTCCTATATCAACGGTAGCTTCACCTGATTCCTGGATCTCCTCCAGTTCCTGTTTAAATAACCGGGCTACATGTGGTGCGTCTGCCGGAGAGCCTATGGTGACTACCGCTTTGATATCAGATAGTTGGGAAGCAGCCTGGATTACCGCCGCTCCGCCAAGAGAGTGTCCTATTAAAATTTGGGGAACCTGATAGTGCTCTTTCAGATAATTCGCAACCACTACGATGTCGGAGATATTTGAAGAAAAATTAGTATCAGAAAAATCACCGTCACTCTCTCCCAAACCCGTAAAATCAAAGGACAATACCCCAATTTTATTTTTAGTAAGTGCATGACTTATGTTGCGGATGGCATTGAGGTTTTTGCTACAAGTGAAACAATGGGCGAAAATGGCCAAAGTACGGGCCTTCCCATCGACCGGGAGCCGCAAGTGAGCATCTAGCTGCAGGCCCTGGTTATTTACTATTTTTAGTCTTGTTTGTTTCATGATTTTTAGTTGCTAAGGATTACTTAATATCATAAGTTTAACTCCTTCGGTAAGAAGGCTTTATATGATGAAAATCTTACAATTATCTATGAAATATTACATGTCGATATTGTATGAAGTATATCAATAATCTTAACTGATTCGATAAATAACCACTTTTTGTACAGAAAACTTCATGGATTTGGACAAAATCTTATATTAACTTACTTGCAATAATTAACGGATATTTACATATTTGAACAATACAATTATAAATTAATTGTTTAGGCAATTTGATGAATTTTTTTGGCTCTTGTAAAATTATCCACACCGGATTAAGGCTTCCTCTAAAACATTGCTTTTTTGCTCAAAGCCTATGAACAAGAACATTGTTGTTCTATTGTTGTTTTTATTCTTCATAAGCCCAATTGCCTCCTATTCTCAAAGCGAAAAACAAGTTCAAAAACTTGTTAACCAAGCCACCAGGAATATTGCGCTAGAAAAATGGTTTGAGGCGCTACCAATCCTGCAAGAGTTAGATTCCCTGAAACCAAACGATCCGGAAATTAATTATAAACTAGGCCTAACCTATTTCCATACCATTAGCAAATCCAGGTCTTTGCAAAACTTTTTAATAGCGGCTCATGGAAATTATCAATCGGAGGACCTGGATTACTATCTGGGCCGGGCATATCACTACAATCACAAGTTTAATGATGCAATAGCTTACTATCAAAAGTTTGATGCCAAACTGGATTTAAGTGATGATCTGGACCGAATGAAACACAATGAGGTTTCCAGGTATCTTGAAAATTGTGCTTTTGGAAATGTCATATTACCTGACTCTATCTTATTGGAAATAAAAAATGCCGGGCCAAACATTAATAGTGTATATCCGGATTATGTTCCGGTAGTTTCATCTGATGAATCGATGATTCTTTTTACCTCTCGTAGAAGTAATACTACCGGAGGAAAAATCAATCACGATGGTCAGTATTTCGAAGACATATACCTGTGTACCAAAAATAAAGACGGCAGCTGGTCTACTCCTGAACAACTTGGCAAACCCATTAATACCAAAGATCATGATGCCTGTATCGGTATTTCACCAGATGGGTCTTTACTTTTCGTATATAAAGATACTGGTGGCGGTGATATTTATGTCAGCAAGATTGAAGGAAACAACACCAAAAAATGGGGTAAACCAGAAAAGCTTCAAGGAGGAGTAAATACTGATTATTGGGAAGGAAGTGCCAGCCTCAGTCCTGACAACAAGATTTTGTATTTCTCAAGTGATAAGGAAGGTGGCTATGGAGGTACTGACATTTATTATTCCAAAAGACTTGCCGATAACACCTGGGGTGAGGCCAAAAACCTGGGACCCATAATCAATACGCCCTATGATGAAGATGCGCCACAAATTCATAGTGATGGAAAAACTTTGTTTTTTAGTTCCCGGGGTCATGATGGGTTGGGAGGATATGACATCTTTTCAACCATAAAGGATGCTGTCACCAAAAAATGGAGTAAACCACGGAATTTAGGTTACCCGGTAAATTCAGCAAACGAAGACATTTATTTTTCACTCACTAAAGATGGAGCTAAAGGATTTTTCTCATCTTACCGCTACGACAGTTATGGCGAAAAAGACATATACATCTTGCACCGTCCTCTTGCCTCTCCAACACTATTCCTGTTTAAAGGAACGGTCAAACACAAAAGCACTCTAGAGCCGATTTCGGCTACCATAACTTTGTTGAATAAGGAAACCAACAAAGTAGACACCGTGGTTACCTCCGATATCCTTACAGGAAGATATGCCTTTAACATGTCATTCGATAAGAATTATACCTTGAAAGTTGAAGCAGATAATTTTGAATTTCATACAGAAGATGTTCAATTCCCTTACCAGGCAGATCTTTTTGAATATATCACTAATTACGCCATCGAGGACGATAGAATGTATGTAGTAGAATTGTATGGTGATACTACACAGATAGTAGTTAATGAAAAAGGAGCTCTTTTTGGAGATCGAACCCCGGTACCAGAGTCAGAAAAAGATCCGGTTCAAGTGACCTCTGCTGATTTAGAACGAATCAAAAATGGAGCAACCATTATTCTTCGGAATGTACATTTCGATTTCAATAAGTCTACTCTAAAAAGGGAGTCCATCAAAACACTAAATCAGGTATATGCGTTCCTGGGCCGAAACCCTGAGTTATTCTTTGAAATTGCCGGGCACACCGACAATATCGGTAGTATTGCTTACAATCAAAGATTATCCAATAGACGCGCAAAAGCGGTCTACAACTATTTAACCACTAAAGGAATCAATCAGGGCAATCTGACTCCTAGGGGACACGGAGAATTGAAACCAATCGCCACCAACAAGACCCCGGAGGGGCGTCGGCTGAACAGAAGGGCTGAGATGAAACGTATTTCGTCACAAGGTGATTATATAGCACACGAAGGAAACCAAGATGACTCAGAGGATGGCTACTTAATCTGGGAGCAACTATCAATCAGGGCCCACTTTGTAAAAAATAAGGGAAACTTTATTACCAAATACAGCAAAGACCGGCTAAACACCCTGGTGGCCGTATTAAATTCAAACTACCCTGATTCCAAGGTAATGATCGTAGGATACGACGATGCCGCAGCTGAAGATCCAAGTAAAGGGCTTGACGAGCAGCGAGCATCCACAGTCTACAAATATCTGGTCAAACAAGGTATTTCAGCAGATAACCTGATTGTTCGGTCATATCGAGATATGAAGGCCTTTATCGGAGACAACGAAGAGCTTCCGGGAGTCAGGCGGAGAAAAGTTGAGTTTTATCTCTTGAATTAATTTCCAATGTCCAACCAGCCTGCCGGTTTACCTGCCGTAGGCATGGCTGATAGGCATTTAACCCCGCACTACCTGGACAATTTGCTACAGCACTATGAATTCACAAGTTGGTGTTTTATTGGTCAATGTAGGGACTCCTGACAGTCCTGGTACCAGTGACGTTCGAAAGTACCTCAGGGAATTTCTGATGGACGAAAGAGTGATTGATATACCATTTTGGAAAAGATGGCTGCTGATCAATTTAATCATCGCCCCCTTTCGTGCCCCAAAGTCTGCCAAAATCTATCAACAACTTTGGGAAGAAAGAGGCTCTCCATTGTTATTCTATGGACGAGACCTTCAGCAATTGTTACAGGCAGCTCTAGGAGAGCGGTTCAAGGTAGTACTAGGCATGCGATACCAGAGCCCCAGCCTACAATCAGCCGTGCAAGAATTAAAATCTGTTTCAAAAATTATCGTAATTCCCCTTTTTCCACAATATGCTTCTGCATCAACCGGGTCGGTGCATCAAAAAGTAATGGAATTGGTAACTCAATGGCAGACGATTCCCGATATCGATTTTGTGTCAAATTTCCTGAACGAGCCTTTGTTTATTCAGGCCTTTGCTGAACTGGCTCGGCCATATATGGAGCAAGTGGCCTTTGATCATTTCTTGTTCAGCTACCACGGCATACCTGAAAGGCAGATAAAATCATCGTCGATAGATAATTACTGTCAACTAAGTTCGAGTTGTTGCTCAGTGTACCACAGCAAGAACCGACTTTGTTATCGGGCCCAATGCTATCAGACTTCCCGGCTATTGACAAAGGCATTAAATATTTCGGAAGAGCAGTATTCAGTTTCTTTTCAATCCAGACTTGGAAAAACACCTTGGATCAAGCCTTACACCGACCAGGTAATCAAGGATATGCCTACTAGCGGAATAAGAAAAGTATTGGCATTTTCCCCTTCATTCATCGCCGATTGTCTGGAAACCACCATCGAAGTAGGAGAGGAATTCAGGGATATCTTTTTAGATGCCGGCGGGGAGCATTGGCAACTGGTAGAAAGCCTGAATGACAGTGAAACCTGGGTCCAATGTCTCAAAACAATTGTTTTGAGACATTGAGATCTCAGATCTTAGATCTCAGATCTGAGATCCCAAGATAGAGCTCTGCTACTTTTTGTACTGTATAATCCACTTCCTCCAGGGTATTGAATTTACTAAATGAAAACCGTACCGATCCACGGTCAGGATCAGCCCCCAATTCGGTCAACACATGTGATCCAATATTACTACCACTGGCACAGGCACTTCCTCCAGAAGCTGATATACCGCTGATGTCCAGATTAAATAGCAGCATTTCATTATCATCTGAAGGCGGAAGTGATACATTAAGTACCGTGTACAAGCTATGGTCAGGACAGTCACTTAATCCGTTAAACATAACTTCCGGAACCTTAAGCTTCAGCTGTTCGATCATGTGGGTTTTTAGTCCCTGAATGTATTTGTGATGGGTCTTCATTTGCTCGTAGGCGATTTCCATGGCTTTAGCTAGTCCTACAATACCAATCACATTTTCTGTACCTCCCCTCATATTTCGTTCCTGGCCACCACCGTGTACAAATGGGCAAATTTTATGATCTGCTTTTATATAGAGAAAGCCCACGCCTTTTGGGCCATGAAACTTATGGGCAGAGCCCACCATACAGTATGAGCATAATGGGCCACAGCCTGGACGGTATCCGAGTGGAAGATACATTGGTGCTCACTGCAGATTTCTCCTACTTTTTTAATATCTGTTAAATTACCAATCTCATTGTTTGCTTGCATCAGTGATACCAGTGCAGGACCATTTGATGACAACAATTCCTCTAAATGATCCAAATTGACACTTCCGTTTTGATCCAGATTCACATAACTGATAGCAATTTTACCCTTTTTTTCAAGATACTGCAGCGTATGAAGTACCGCGTGATGCTCGATTTTTGAGGTAATCGCCTGCTGGAAATTACCAGATTGCAGGGTACAAATTATTGCCGTATTGTCTGCTTCTGTTCCTCCTGAAGTAAAAAATATCTCAGCAGGAGAAGTATTTAGCAGGTTGGCCACTTTTTTTCTGGCTGTCTCAATTGCGCTTCGCGCCTGTCGCCCATGAGCGTGTATTGATGAAGGGTTTCCATAGTGAGTCAACATATAGGGCTTCATCGCATCCAAAACCTCCGGGTCTATTGCGGTGGTTGCCGCATTGTCTAAATAAACCTGCATAACTAATGATTGTTGGAAATTATTTCTTTCATATCTGAAATGATCTTTGAACCCAGGTATTCAGCGGTAGCTATAGTATCCGATTCGGTATAGATTCGAATAATTGGTTCTGTATTGGATTTTCTCAGATGTACCCACTCTTTGTCAAACTCTATCTTCACTCCATCCACGTCATTAACTGGTTGCTTTTTATACTTTTCCTGTATCATTGCCAATAAATGATCAACATCAATGTCTTCTGTTAACTCAATTTTCTGTTTGGATATGTGATAATTGGGGTAAGTAGCGCGCAGCCTGGATACAGACTTTCCATATTTGGCCAATTTTGTAAGGAACAGGGCAATACCCACCAAAGCATCGCGGCCATAATGCAACTCAGGATATATAATCCCTCCGTTTCCTTCACCACCAATAATCGCCTGATGCTGCTTCATCTGCTCTACCACATGTACCTCCCCAACCGCCGAAGCATGATAAGTTCCCCCATGTTTCTCGGTTACGTCCTTCAGTGCTCTGGTAGATGAAAGGTTGGATACAGTGGCGCTGCCCGGATGATGCTCCAAAATATAATCAGCCACCGCCACCAGGGTATATTCCTCCCCAAAGGGCTCTCCATCTTCTTGAATAAATGCCAATCGATCGACATCGGGATCAACCACAATACCGAGATCGAATTGCCCTTTTTCGATTTCCCTGGAAAACTCATGAAGATTTTCCGGTATCGGCTCCGGATTTCTGGGGAACTTACCATTTGGTTCACAATGATACTCCTCAATCTGGGTGACCCCCAAAGTTTGCAACAATAAGGGCAAAGCAATACCTCCTGTGGAATTCACCGCATCCACGGCAATTCTAAAATTCCGTTCTTTAATTAGTTCAATATCCACCAAAGGCAGATCAATAATCTTTTGTATATGCTTGAGCAAATAGGTTTGATCTTCATCGTAACCACCTAGTTTTTTCAGAGGAGCAAATTCAAATTCTGCCTTTTCTGCAAAGTCCAGGATCTCCTGTCCATCCTCCTGAGATAGAAATTCCCCTTCATGATTCAGCAATTTCAAGGCATTCCACTCCACCGGATTATGACTTGCGGTAATTATAATGCCACCGGCGGCATTTTCATCCGGTACAGCCATCTCAACAGTGGGGGTGGTAGTCAGTCCCAGGTCAACTACATCAATTCCCATTCCTTGCAAGGTGGCACAGACCAGCTGAGACACCAGTTTCCCGGTTGGCCTGGCATCTCTGCCTATTACAACCTTGGGGTTATCGGATCTTGCTTGTAGCCATT
>QIMC01000173.1 GCA_003232185.1 Flammeovirgaceae bacterium
AAATCGAGCAAGCGCCTAGATTGCCCCAACGGGACGCCTTTGGCGTAGTCAGTTAGGGCTCGGAATAGATTTCTAGTGCATAATCCGGGTTTAATCTTTGCCAATACCTTACATCACAAAGTAATAGAAAAGAATATATTATAAACTAAACCTTATATTAAGTATAATTGATCTTTATTTTGTGATACTATGAATACAATCAGCAAACTTCCATTAATATTAATACTGTGTTCCATTTTTATCTTCTCTGGCTGTGGTTCAGACGATAACCCGGAACCACCATTAACACCTGAACAAATACAAACATAAAACTATTAGGTCGATGGGAACCTGGAACAGTAATTCAAGAGGTTGACGGGGAGATCACTGACGATCGGTTTGCAGATTTTTCTATTAGTTTCAGTGCTGATGTTGAAGGCAATACCAAGATGTATACCATCATCAATGCAGGTGGAGAAGCCTTTGAGGCAGGTACTAAAGAATGGGTATATGCTGGCGGAAATATAAATCGTATTGAAAGGATAGATAATGGCTTTGAATTCAATATCACACTACTTAACGAAAATTCAGAGTTACAGATCACCTTAACTGTTGACGAATCCGGATCTCCGCTGGGACGCACTTCAAATACCACCGGAGCGTACACTTTTAATCTGGAGAAACAGTAGCTTATTTTAATGTGACCAAGGTTATTCCTGCCCCACCTTTTTCTATATGTTCATCCTGAATGGATTTGATTGAGTCTTCGGTTTGCAGCTGTTCTCTAATGACTGCTCTCAGAATTCCGTCACCTTTTCCGTGGAGAATACTCAAATGTGTTTCCCCCAACAAGATACCTTCATCGATAAAGTCCATAACCGCTTTCAAAGCATCATTGGCACGGAAACCGCGTACATTCAATATTGTTGAATAGTGAGCTCTTCTTTGATGAAAATCTATATTGCTTTTTTGAGGTTTTGTCGATGTTTTACTAGCTATACCAATCTTAACGAGCCGTTCAATCCGCACTTTCGATTTTAAGGACCCCATCAATATAACCGCTGATTTTCCATGCAAGCTTAATACTTCTCCCTGGGCCTGGCTTTGTTTAACCCGAACCATATCTCCCGGATTTATTGGCCCGGGAATTACTGTCTCCTGCTCCGCTTCTTTGTTTGGTTCTGGTCGGATTTTTTTTCTGAATTCATTCAATTTCCTGCGCACCGAATTCGTAGTGGACTTATGGGCTTTATTCTCCTTTATACTTCTAATTGTTGCCTCAATTCTTTGGTTTGTTTCTGCAAGTAAACTTTGAGCTTCGATTTTTGCCTTATTAAGAATATCTTTTTGAGTACGTTGTAATTCAGTCAACTGGAGCTCATAATCAGATTTCTGCATTTCCAGATCAGCGGTCAGCTCTTGACGTTTTCTATTGAATACATCGAATCTTTGCTTTTCCAGCTCCAGTTCACTCACCAGAGTCTCAAATGAAACCTGATCATGACCTATTTTTATCTTTGCTTCTTGCAATATTTGCTGCGGAAGACCAATTTGAGCTGCTATTTCCAAAGCAAAGGAACTGCCTGGTCGGCCAATATCCAATATATACTGAGGAGCTAACTCTTTCAGGTCAAATCTCATGGCCGCATTAATCACGTATTGACCCTCTTCAGCATATTTCTTTAGATTACCATAGTGCGTGGTGACCAAACCCTTCCCTTTTTTTATTACTAGTCCTTCCAAAATGGACTCCGCTATAGCACCTCCAAATTGAGGTTCAGTTCCGGTTCCAAACTCATCAATTAAAAATAACGAGCTTGCATCACAATGCTCCAGAAAGTACTTCATGTTTTGAAGGTGACTACTGTAGGTACTCAAGTCACTTTCTATGGACTGTTCATCACCGATGTCGATAAACATTTTTTTAAAACACCCCATGGAGGACTCTTCATCCACAGGTACCAGCATTCCAGATTGTAGCATTAGTTGAAGAAGGCCGACAGTCTTTAAACATACGGATTTGCCTCCGGCGTTGGGGCCGGATATAACAATCACCCGTTGTTTTTCATTAATTTCAATATTAAGTGGCACCACTGGGACGCCTATACCCCTATTGGAAGCCACCATTATTGGATGCCGGGCATTCTTCAGTTTTATATTGTAAGAATTGGTGAATTGGGGCTTACATGCGTCAAGTTGTTTTGCTACCCTGGCCTTGGCCCGGACAAAATCCAAATCGGCCAGATAATATTCCCCCTTTAATAATTGATCTTTATTAGTTGCTACATTCGAAGTCAATGAAGTTAGGATCGATATGATTTCTCGCTTTTCTGCGAAATGCAACTCCCTTATCTCATTGTTCTGATTGAAGACTTCAATGGGTTCCAGAAAAATTGTCTTTCCAGTAGTAGATTCATCCAAGATCAACCCCTTAATACGACGTTTGTATTCAGCATGCAAAGGCACTACCAATCTACCGTCCCGAATAGTAAGGCTACTATCCTGCTTGGTATAACCTTTTTCGCTGGCCAACTTAAGTATATTTTCAAGTTCTTTTCTGGCCTTTCGCTCTTTGTTCTTAATTTCCAGCCTAATATTTTTCAAATTGTCACTGGCAGTACTTCTAATTTGCCCTTTACTATCAAAGGTTTGATGCATTTTGGCTATTAATTCATCCTGAACTAAAATAAGCTTTGAAGCCTCCTTCCATACAGGATATTCCAGTTCATTCCTTATAAAATATTTGATGCAAATTTTGGTTAGTTCAAGGTTCAACTTCAATTGAAACAATGATTCCGAGGACATGTAATAGCCTATCACATGACATTTTTCCAGTTCCGAGGCCAGTTCAAATCCTCGTATCTCTGGAAAGGAGTCCCCTGATGAAATTTGTTTTACTTGCTCTTGAGTGGCATATAGCAACTTCTCTATGGCTTCATAGTCTTCAAGGACGGCCATTTGATTCACCCTGGCCTTTCCTAAATCACTGCTACAACATGATTCAATCAAGATTTTAATCCTGTTAAATCCCAGTTTGGACTCAATATTTTGAGGATAAAGCTGCATGGTTGGACTATTGGCCGGTTTTTATCATTTTCTCCCGTAAACTAAGACTATCTATAACGGCATCATAAATGTCGATAAGTTCATCGACCTCATGTAAGTAGTAATGATAACTAACTATAAACTGCTCTGAATCAATATTATGATTCAGATAGAGTTCTTTCTCTAAACCCCGGAAAATCACCTTTAGGGAGTCTTTATGTATTTTGATCGTTTGCAATTTCCCCTCTTCTATATGTGAATCGATCAAGAAAGCAACCATTTGTTCTTTGCTCAGGAGATTCAATGGTTTTTCTTCTGAATCAGGAGAACAAGCGAACACGACCAACAGAATTAAAAAATACTTTTTCACAATGAAAATTACTTAAATATGTTCTAATTTTAAACTTTAGATCAAGTATGAATGCAGGAACTACTGAACAAGCTAAGGAGATATGAAATAGAGATAAGGAAGGCCATAACCTCACAAATGCAGGGCAATTTTCATTCCATCTTCAAAGGCTCAGGTTTAGAATTTGACGATGTTAGGGCCTATCAGTACGGGGATGATACCCGAACCATTGATTGGAATGTTACTGCTAAAGGTCATGGAACCTTTGTGAAAACCTTCAAAGAAGAGAAAGAACAGACTGTTTTCTTCATATTGGATCTAAGTGCCAGTCAGGAAATTGGAGCCAGGGGCAAGCAAAAAATTGACGTAGCGAAAGAGATTTGTGGGGTACTTACTTTATCTGCCGTAAAGGAGTCCAGTCAAGTAGGCCTGATTGGGTTTACAGACCAACCAGAGCTGTCCATAAAGCCCTTAAAAGGTAAAAAACATGCTTATCAAATTATCACCAACCTGTTTAATTACCAAGCAATTTCAAAAAGAACCAATCTAAATAAAGCCATTGCCTTTGTCCTTAACCTGGTCAAAAGACGAAGTGTGATGGTATTAATTTCAGACTTTATAGATGATAATTACTGGAAAAATTTAAAAGCACTTTCCAAGAAACACGATCTGGTAATTATTCACCTTTTTGACAATAGAGAATCAAACCTCCCACGATTGGGAATCATTCCCCTGTATGACAAGGAGACTGGAAAAACTCACTGGATTAATACTTCTTCCTCATCGTTTCGCAAAAAACTAGTGGATACATTCGATTCAAATCAAAATGAGCTTCGACAGTTCTGTAAAAAGCATCAGGTAAATTACCTCAGCCTAAACACCCAGGAAAACTACGTTCCAATGCTGATTAAATTGTTCAAACTAAGAAATAAAACTAAGGTGAAGGGTGTATAAACTATTAATTTTATACGGCATTCTACTGCTTGATCCGGCAATAATTCTGGCTCAGGAAATACTTCCCAGAGGATACTTTTCTAAAGATACCATTCAAATTGGCGAACATGTCAATTTTACCTTAATCTTGGACTATCCCAGGCAAATGGAAGTTCTATTTCCGGATTCATCCTATGATTATTCACCATTTGAATTTGTTGGAAAAAGCTACTTAAGCACCATCTCCAATGAAACTATCAGCAATGACAGTGTGGTATTTAAGTTGACTACTTTTAATCTGGACTCCATTCAAAAGCTGATGATTCCCGTCTTTCTGATCACACAGGGTGACTCTATAAGAATTGATTCAAATCCAGACAGCTTGTGGTTGCAATTGCTAATTACTGAAAATATTGATTCGCTTAATGTACAAGAGACCATAAATTACCAAAAGGTCTCCAAAGCTTTCAATTACCCCTACCTGCTAATCGGTTTAGGATTACTACTATTAATTGCCATCCTGGTGGGAGTGTTTTTTGGCAAAAAAATAAAAAGTCGATTTAATCTCTATAGACTGAAACGTGCTCATTTGAAGTTTCTTGAAAAATTCAAACTACTTCAAAATGAAGGCTTCGAGACATCAAAAAAAGTTGAGCACCTGTTGGGGTTCTGGAAAGCATACCTCGAGCGTTTGGATGGACTACCTTATACCAAACTAACTACCAAAGAAATAGTTACTATAAACCAGAACAAGGAGTTTCAGGAAACACTACGGTCAATAGATTCGAGCATTTATGGTGAATTTAGCCATGCTGATATGAACAGCCTGGTTACTCAACTAATGGAATTCGGAATTGATCGATATGGCCAAAAAATTGATGATATAAAGCATGTTTGAAGAGCTAATAGACATGAATACCTGGTTTAATCCCGAATGGTTCAAACCAACAACACTTCAAAGCTTTGATTGGGAATACCCTGTATGGCTATATGTAATCCCTTTCATACCCCTGTTGTTAATTATTCGATGGCTGGTGTATTATAAATTTCGTCAAAAATTGCCATCAGCTTTCCCGGACAAGCAGTTAACTTGGCAAATCAGCAGCTTGCTTCGTCATGTTCCTCCATTTCTTGGATTGATCATGCTGGCATTGTTGTTTACAGCATTAGCCAGGCCACAGAAAACCAGTGAAGAGGTTGTCCAATGGTCTGAAGGGATTGATATTATGTTGATTATCGATATCTCACAATCTATGCAGATCGAAGACTTTCAACCCAATCGCTTAGAGGCAGCCAAAGAGGTTGCCCGGAAATTTATAAATGGCAGGTTTCAGGATCGCATAGGATTGGTTATTTTTTCAGGAGATGCCTACTCTCTGGCTCCATTAACTACTGATTATGATC